>NZ_JBGLYH010000024.1:0-50205 GCF_041414475.1 Pseudodesulfovibrio karagichevae | reverse complement strand
CCTTCCCCCGGACCCCCATCCCCTCTCCCTTCCTAAACTTTTTGGGCCGCTTCGCGGAGGCAGGCGCGTTTTGGTGTGCGCTTTGACCAGATTTGGGGGAAAAGATCGGGGCCGACAGGCTTGCGCGTGTCGGCCCCGATCTTTTGGACAGGGATGGGTGGGAGGCGGGAATCAGGATTGGTAGCCCTGGGCCAGGCGCGCGCCGAGCTCCCTGGCCGCCTGGCAGTCCTTAGGGAACTGTTCCGCATGGTGGCGGGCCTTGTCCGCCTTGTCGAAACCGGTCTCATACTTGTCGTAGTCCTTGTACTGGCTGGTGTTCGTGGACAGCAGCAGTTCGCAGGAGCCGAAATGGCGGGCCAGGAAGGCCCGGGTGCGCTCAAAGGTGACCGGGTAGCCCAGGATCTCGAGCAAGCTTTCCTGCACGTTCATGGTGTAGAGCAGACCGGTCGGGATCTTGCGCGGGAAATACGATTTGTCGTAGTTTGCATAGTTGAGATAGGGGTACTGCACCCGCTCCAGAAAGGCCCGGGCACAGGCCGATTCCGTGCCGTAATACACCGGGGTGCCGACGAGCAGCGCATCCGCCTCCCGGACCCGGTCCAACACCGGCTTGAGCTCGTCCTTCATGGCGCACACGCCGACCTCCTTGCGGCCCACCCGCTTGCAGGCGAGACAGCTCGAACACCCCTTGAAGTCCAGGTCGTACAGGTGGACCAACTCCACCTCGGCCCCGGCCTCGCGCGCGCCCTCCAGAGCGTGCTCGATCATGGTCGCGGTATTCCACTTCTTCCTCGGACTGCCGTTGAAGGCCATCAGTTTCATAGAGGCTCCTTGTCTTGCGCGGCCCCGCCGCGCGGCGTTTGATATTCTAGACTTCACGAATTATCGAAGACACCGGCCAAAAAAAGGGAGCTGCCCTGCGGCGCGCTACCCGTTGAGCACATGGCGCAGCTTGCGGGCGGCTTCCTGATCGACCCAGAAGAGCACGGTCTTGGCTTCGCGCTTCATGTGGATGAGCCCGGCCTCGCGCAGTTCCTTGAAGTGGTGCGACACCGTGGACGCGGCCAGGCCGAACCGGTCGGCGAATCCGCACTGGCAGTTGCGGAACTCCTCGGGCGACTTGGCCACGGACCCGCAGACGCAGGAGGCCAGCTCGCGGTAGATGCGCAGCCGGTGGGGGTTGGACAGCGCCTTGAACATGCGCGCCATCTGTTCCAGTTCGTCTTCGGGGGTGGAGGCTTCCACGGGGCCGGTTTCGGCCTTTGACTTCGACATGTTTCGAATCATACAGCGGACGGCCCGCGCCGTCAACCGGGAGCGGAGAGGGCTACAGGAACCAGGCGGGCACGAAGCGGTTGCCCCGGCTGACCTCGTCCTCCAGCCGCCGGTAGTCGGGCTCGAACCCGGCCACGCAGGCCCAGTACGCCGGGGAGTGGTTCATGTGCCGGGTGTGGCAGAGCTCGTGCAGGAGCAGATGGTCCACCAGATCGGGCGGCAGGAACAGGAGCTTGGCGTTCAGCGAGATGGTCCCGCGCGACGAGCAGCTGCCCCAGCGGGTCTTCTGCCGCCGCACGCGCAGGGCGGAGTAAGGCAGACCGGTCCGCCTGCTGGCCCGGTCGAGCCAGGGCAGGACCACCTCGCGCGCCTTTTTCACGGTCTGGGCGCGCAGCGTCTCGAAGATCGCCTCGCGATCCGCCAGGGGCCCGGCGACCTGCCAGCGGGCCGCGTTCTCCACCAGCCGGACCGTGCCCGGCCGGTCCAGGTAGTCCACGCGGACGGTCCGCTCCCAGGCGCGGTATTCGATGACCTCGGGCAGTTCGGGCGGTTCGCCCGTGAGGTCGGTCCCCGCCGCGAGCATGCGGTCGCGGGTCCGTTCGATCCAGGCCCGCTTCTCTTCGAGGATGTCCGGCACCAGCGAGGGGTCGAACCGCTTGGGCACGACCACTTCGAGTCCCCTGCCCGGCACCAGCTTGACCAGCACCCGCCTGGCGCGCGGGTTGGCCTTGACGGCCAGGGGCAGCCCGGCGAACTCCTGACGCGGGCTCACCCGTCCAGGTCCTCCTCGGTGCGCACAATGATCCCGTGCGCCTTGAGGAGTTGGGCGAAGAGCCCGTCGCCCGCCACGCGCGTGGCGGTGAAGGTCCCATCAAAGACCTCGCCCGAGCCGCAGGACGGGGAGCGCGCCTTGAGCACGGCCTGGCGGCAGCCCATGAGCTTCACCAGCCTGAGCCCCTCCTCGGCCCCACGCCGGAACTCGGCGGTGCGGTCCGCGCCGTCGGCGTCGATCACCCTGTCGCCGAGGATTTCGCACGGGACGCGCGGGGTGGGCAGGCCGCCGAAGACCTCGGGGCAGAATGGCACGGCGCACCCCCGGCGGACCAGGTCCACCACGGGCTCGAAGGGCTCGACTTCGCCGTTGTACCGGCAGTGGATGCCCGCCAGGCAGGCGGACACGAGGATCGGAGTATCGGGCATGGGAGGATTCTACACTTGATCTTTGCCGGGTCCAAGCCCTATTGTCTGGCTCCCCAAACCAAGGATTCCACATGACGGACGCATACAAGAAACGGCGCATGTACATCTTTCTGCTGGTGCTGGTCATCTGCTCCGGCGCGGCCTTCCAGGGCTGGCGAACCCTGCTCAACAACTTCGCCGTGGAAGTGGCCGGGCTGGACGGCCTGTCCATGGGCGTGGTCCAGTCCGTGCGCGAGGTTCCCGGCTTCCTGGCCCTGCTGGCCATCTACATGATCCTGATCATCTCCGAGCACCGGCTGGCCGCGCTGTCCGTGGTCGTGCTCGGCCTGGGCGTGGCCCTGACCGGGCTCATGCCCTCCCTGGGCGGGCTGGTCTTCACCACCCTGCTCATGAGTTTCGGCTTCCACTACTACGAGACCATGAACCAGTCCCTGACCCTGCAGTACTTCGACAGGACCGAGGCCCCGGTGGTCATGGCCCGGCTGCGGTCCATCACCGCCCTGACCAACATCAGCGTGGGCGCGGGCATCTACTTTCTGGCCAAGGGCCTGGGCTACACCGAGATGTTCGCCCTGCTCGGCGGGCTGGCCGTGGCCGCCGGGCTGTGGGGGCTGACCCGCGACCCGTCCCGCGCCGATCTGCCGCCCCAGCTCAAGAAGATGACCTTCCGCTCCCGCTACTGGCTCTACTACGCCCTGACCTTCTTAAGCGGCGCCCGGCGGCAGATATTCACGGTCTTCGCCGTGTTCCTGCTGGTCACCAAGTTCGGCTACACCATCCAGCAGGTGACCATCCTGTTCGTCTGCAACAACGTCATCAACTACTTCGCCAACCCGATCATCGGGCGGTCCATCAACAAGTTCGGCGAACGCCCGGTGCTGACCGTGGAGTACGCGGCCCTGGCCGTCATCTTCCTGGGCTACGCCTTCACCGAAAGCCCGCTGCTGGCCGCCGGGCTCTACATCCTGGACAACATCGTCTTCAACTTCGCCATCGCCATCAAGACCTTCTACCAGAAGATCGCCGACCCGCAGGACATCGCCTCGGGCATGGCCGTGGGCTTCACCATCAACCACATCGCGGCCGTGGTCGTGCCGGTCACCGGCGGCCTCATCTGGATGGCCGACTACAGGCTGGTCTTCCTGGTAGCCGTGGGCCTCTCCCTGGCCTCCCTGGCCCTGGCCCAGCTGGTCACGAAACATATCCGCGAACGGGGTTGATCCGCCCCGGCCCCCTCCGGGCCCGTCTCCGGCCGGAATTATTCGGAAGAAAAGGGAATCTTATAATTCTCCCCGCCCGCGTCTTCGTGTATGGTGTATTGGAAACAAGCTTTCCCGCACCGGAACAAGGAACGCCCGCCGATGAAGAAGATACGCCTGTTATTCGTGGACGACGAGACCAACGTCCTGGCTGCCCTGCGACGAATGCTGCGGAACAAGAGGGACCATTGGGACATGGCCCTGGTCAACTCCGGCCAGGCCGCCCTGGAGGCCCTGGGAAAGGTCCGGTTCGACGTCATCGTGTCCGACATCAAGATGCCGGGCATGGACGGGGCCGAACTGCTCACCCGGGTCAAGGACGCCTACCCCGGGACCATCCGCATCGCCCTGTCCGGCCAGGTGGACCTGAACGAGGTCATCCGCTCCATCCGCTCCGTGCACCAGTACATCTCCAAGCCGTGTTCCGCCGAGGACCTCATCGCCCGCATCGAGGGCGCCCTCCAGTCCAAGGAGGTCCTGACCGACCCCAAGATGCTCAGGCTGGTCACCGAGATCGACGCCCTGCCGGTCATCCCGAGGATATTCCAGGAAATCCGTGAGGAGCTGGCCAAACCGGAGCCGTCCATCGACCGCATCGCCGACTCCATCACCCAGGACGTGGGGCTCACGGCCAAGATCCTCAAGCTGGTCAACTCGCCCTTCTTCGGCCTGCCCGCGCACATCGACTCCATGCACAAGGCCATCACCATGCTCGGGCTGGAGACCATCAAGGCCCTGATCCTGTCCACCCACCTGTTCACCTCCTACGACGGGCACGCCCTGCCCGGGCTCAAGCTGAACATGCTCTGGGAGCACTGCTTCCGGGTGGCCAACATCGCCCGGCTCATCGCCGAGTGCGACAAGGCGGACAAGAACGTCATCGCCAACTGCCGCATGGCCGGGCTGCTCCACGACGTGGGCAAGCTCATCCTGATCAACTATTTCCCCGAGCGCTACGGACAGGTCCTGCAGATGACCCGCGAGAACGGCGGCCCGGTCTACCGCAACGAGCGCGAGGTCTTCGGCACCTCCCACGCCGAGATGGGCGCCTACCTCATGGGGCTGTGGGGCATGTCCCACGAGGTCGTCCACGCCATCGGCTACCACCACGACCACCGGCCCACGAGCGAATACATCCCCAACGTGATCACCGCCGCCAATTCCATCGACCATCACTGCGTCATCTTCCACAAGGACTACTCCCGCATCCGCATCCGGGAAAACATCGCCCCGCAGCTGTTTCAGGAGACAAGGCTGCACACCTGGCTGGACTACATCGCCGACCACTGGCAGGACATCGACGATTTCAACTGCGCCGACGACAATCTCCTCAACGACATCCTGGACAGGGGGTAGCCATGAAACCGCGCATCCTGCTCGTCGATGACGAACCCAACGTCCTCTCCGCCCTGCGCCGCCAGCTGCGCGAGCAGTACGAGGTGGACGTGCAGTCCTCCCCGGCCGAGGCCCTGAAACAGCTGGACCGGTCCAAACCCTATGCGGCGGCCGTCTCGGACTACCGCATGCCGGGCATGAACGGCATTGAATTCCTCAACGAGCTGAAGACCCTGAGCCCGGACACCACCCGGCTGATGCTGACCGGGTACGCGGACCTGGACAGCGCCATCCGCGCGGTCAACGACGGCAACGTCTTCCGCTTCCTGACCAAGCCGTGCGAACACGACAACCTGCTCCAGAACGTGGCCGACGCGGTCCGCCAGTACGAGCTGGTCACGGCCAAGCGGGTCCTGCTGGAAAAGACCCTCAAGGGCAGCGTGGACCTGCTCAGCGAGATCACCGCCATGGTCAACCCCCACGCGGGCGAGCGCATCAACCGCGTGCGCCGCTACGTGCGCTATTTCGCCGAGAAGAAGGATATCAAGGACCTCTGGCGCTACGACATCGCGGCCATGCTCTGCCAGCTCGGCACGCTCATCCTGCCGCCCGGCACCCTGGAGACCCTGGAGCAGGGCGAGGATCTGTCCCCGGAGCAGGCCCAGATGTGGGAAATGCACCCGGTCATCGCCCAGAGCCTGGTGACCAAGCTGCCCCGGCTCCAGTCCATTGCGGACATGATCGCCTACCAGCTCAAGGGGTTCGACGGCACGGGCACCCCGCGCGACAACCTCAAGGAGGAGGACATCCCGCTGGGCGGGCGCATCCTCAAGATCGCGCTGGACTACGACATGGCCCGGCAGCGCGAGGAAAACCCGCAGAAGGCCTTCCTCAGCATGGAGAAGACCATCGAGGAGTACGACCCCGAACTCATGTACTATCTCGAGGGCATGCTCGGGGTGGAGGCCCGCTACGCCATCCGCACCGTGCCCCTCCAGGAGCTCACGCCGGGCATGGTCCTGCACCAGGACGTGGTCTCCAGGCAGGGGGCCCTGCTGGTGCGCAAAAGCCTGGAGCTGACCAAGGACAAGATCGACCGCATGCACATGTTCGCGGAAAAGGTCGGCATCCCCGAGACCTTCACCGTACTCGTGCCGGAAACGGCGGACTGATGGCCTGGCGCGAAGAATATAGAACCGTCCCGGTGCTCATGGTGGACGACGAGCCCAAGGTCCTCGACGCCCACCGCAGGACCCTGCGCGCGCATTTCGACCTGCACACCGCGCTGGGCGGGACGGCGGCCCTGGAGGTCATGGAGGCCCACGGCCCGTTCGCCGTGGTGGTTGCGGACTACAAGATGCCGGACCTGGACGGGATCACCCTGCTGGCCCGGGTGGCCGCCCTCCACCCGGAAACCGTGCGCATGATCCTGACCGGCTACGCGGACATGGACACCGCAATCCGGGCCGTGAACACCGGGGCCATCTTCCGCTTCATGACCAAGCCCACCGACCCGGACGACCTGGTCATGGTCATCAGTGCGGGCATCGAGCACGCCGAGATGGTCCGGAACGCCCGGGAGCTGGAGATCGTGCGCAGGCTCAAGGACGGCTTCGAACAGACCCTGCACGCCTTCACCCGGCTGGTGGAGTTTCGCGACCCGTACACCTCGGGCCACATGGACCGGACCGCGGACATCGCGGTCATGATCGCCGAGCGCATGGACATGGCCGACGACGACATCGCCGGGCTGCGCCTGGGGGCCACGGTCCACGACATCGGCAAGGTGGCCGTGCCGTCGCACATCCTGAACAAGCAGGGGGAGCTGACCGACGCGGAATTTTCGATCATCAAGGCCCACGCCGAGGTGGGGGCCGAGATTTTCACGGGGCTGGGCGTGGAGTGGCCCATCGCCCGGATGATCCGGGAGCACCACGAACGGCTGGACGGGTCCGGCTATCCGGACGGACTGACCGGGGACGAGATGCTGCTCCAGTCCAAGATCCTGTGCGTGGCCGACATCATCGACGCCATCATTACCGACCGGCCCTACCGCCACGGACTGGGCAAGAGCGAAGCCGCCGGCTACCTGCTCGAAGGCCGCGCGCGGCTGTTCGACGCGGAGGTGGTGGACATCGCCCTGTCCCTCATGGACGAGGGGCGCATCCGCGAACCCGGCGACTAATCCGCCGGGGGCTCTTCAAAGGGCAGCCTGACCGAGAAGGTCGTGCCCTGTCCCTCCACCGTATCGATCTCGATGCGCCCGCCGTGCATGCCAACGACCACGTTGTGGGCGATGGCCAGCCCCTGGCCCGTGCCCTTGCCCACCTCCTTGGTGGTGAAGAAGGGATCGAACGCCTTGGCCGCCACTTCCCTGGACATGCCCGTGCCCGTATCGGTCACTTCGAGCACCGCGAACCCCCTTTCGCTCCGGGTCCGGATGGTGATGGTCCCCTGGCCTTCTCCCCCCTTGAGCTTGGACTCGATGGCGTGGGCCGCGTTGACGATCAGGTTCAGGACCACCTGGCCCACCTCGCCCTTGAGGCAGAATACCGGGGCCAGGCCCTCGTCCGGCACGAACTCCATGCCCGCCACGTACTTCCATTCGTTGGTGGACACGGTGATGGCGTTGCGGACGATCTCGTTGAGGTCGTGGAACGCCTTGGCCAGCTCGCCGGGATGGGCCAGCTGCTTGATGGAGCGGACGATCTCGGCGATGCGCTTGAGCCCGGCCGCGGACTCGTCCAGGGCGGCGGGCACGTCCTCGGCCAGATAGGTCATCTCATCCTCGTCCATGGCCGCCCGTGCCCGTTCGCGGAAGCCCGCGTCCGGGAAGAGGTCGGGGTGCTCCGCGACGAAGCCGATCAGCTCGCGGCAGCGCTCGATGGCCTTGGTGTAGGTCACGCAGGAGTCGTGCAGGAATTGGAGGTTCGAGGTCACGTACTGGGTCGGGGTGTTGATCTCGTGGGCGATGCCCGCGGCCAGCTCGCCGATGGATTCGAGCTTCTGGGACTGCCTGAGCTGCGACTCCACCACCAGTTGCTGGGAGATGTCCCGGCCCACGCCGACGAAACCGATCAGCTCGCCCGCGTGGTTGCGGATGGGGCCGATGCTCGACTCCAGGGTGTAGCGCTCGCCGTTCTTGCGCCGGTTGACGATGCGTCCCTTCCAGACCTTGCCGCCGGTGATGGTCTCCCACATGTCCGAAAAGAAATCCCTGGAATGCTCCCCGCCCGCCAGGATGCCGGGCGTCCTGCCCACGGCCTCGGCCCGGGAAAAGCCCGAGACCGCCTCGAAGGCCGGGTTCACGTAGGTCATGGTTCCCTTGAGGTCGGTCATGACGATCACCTCCGCCGCCTGGTCGATGGCCGCGGTCAACCGGCTCATGGCCAGCTGGGCCTCCTTGATCTCGGTGATGTCGGTGAAGGTGTGGATGTTCCCGGCGGTCTCGCCCCGGGCGTTGCCCATCTCGACCACCTGCCACAGGACCCAGACGAACTCCCCGTTGCCGGACATGAGCCGCAGCTCCACCTTGTCCGTGGCCGGGCCGACCCGCTCCAGCCAGTGCTTCCAGACCAGCTTGCGGTCCTCGCGGTGCACGCTGTTCAGCCATCCCTGGCCCGCCAGCTGGACCGCCGTGGCCCGGGTCAGCTCGTGCATCTTCTCGTTGGCGTAGAGCAGGTTCCCGGCGATGTCGGTGATGATGATGGCCACGGGAGAGGCCTTGGCCAGCCCCCGGAACCGCTCCTCGGACTCCTTCTGGGCCGTGTTCGCCTTGTGGATGCGCGTGGCGTCGTTGCCGATGCACAGCAGTTCGGCGGGCCGCCCCTGGTCCATGACCAGCTTGACCGTCCAGGACACGAAGCCCACCCGGCCGTCGGCCATGCGCACGGGGATCTCGTTCTGGCGGCCCTCGCCGCCGATGACCTCGACCACCGCGTCCAGCCCCTGGCCCTCGGAGGCCACGTCGAAGAACGACAAGAGCATGTGCCCGAGCAGTTCCCCGTCCTTCCCGGCCAGAAAGGTGCGGGCAAAGGAGTTGGCGAAGGTTATCTCGCCCGGTTCGTTGATGCGCAGGATCAGGTTGTTGGCCCCTTCCACCAGGTCGCGGTAGCTCTTCTCGCTCTGTTGCAGTTCGTGGATCAGCGGCTCGCTGACCTTGATGAACAGGAAGGCGCAGAGGAGGGTCAGGACCACGCCCACCCCGAAGATGTTCAGGTTCGCCCGGAGGAACGGGGCGCGGATCTCCTCCAGGTCGATCCGGGCCACCAGGCCGAGCCTGTCGTAGCGCAGGGTGATGGGCGCGTAGGCGGCCACCACCTCGATGCCCTGGTGGTTGGGTCCCACCACGGTCCCGCTTTCCCCGAACAGGGCGCGCTTCATGGGCTCGTCGCCGCGGCCGTCCAGGGGAACCCGGGCGTCGGGCGAGGACTCGGGCACGGGCCTGCCGTTCTCCAGGAGATGCAGGATGTCCTTGCCGACGAGCCGGGCCACGACGAATTCGCCGGTCCGGCTCTGGAGCTTGAAGTTCCTCTGGGCCCGGGCGATGTGGTCGAGGATCGCCTCGCGGGTGGCCTCGGGACCGCCCAAGGTCTGCTCGGCCAGGGCCATCCAGCCCATCTCCTCGGCCAGGCTGGCCTGGCTCTGGACCAGCTCCTGGAGCCGGACCCGCTCCTCCTCGATGGCCGTGTCGAACAACAGCCGCGTGCCGTACATGGAGACCACCGCGACGAGCGCCACCATGATGAGCAACAACAAGAGGATTCTTCGATTCCGTCCCTGCATGGACACCTCCGCGATTTCCTGACTACATGAATAATGGCGTATTTTCCATACGCGCTCTTTTATAATTTGGATTTCCGGTATTTTTTGTGTACAAGGCTGCCCGGCAATTTACCGCGCGGTTGACTTTAGACACAAAAATGAAGCATTTTATAGCATGATGAATCCCTTGGGGCGCCGCCCCTGAACCGGAGAAGCGAATGAATAAGATCGAACCGGGAATGGCCAAAGTCTTTTTGCAAACGGGCGACTGTTTCATCGGGGTGCAGCCCACCCTGGTGACGACCATTCTCGGCTCATGCCTGGCCGTGACAATCCACGCGCCCAAGATGGGCATCGGGACCATCTGCCACGCCTTCCTGCCGGACAGTTCCGCCACCAGGCATCCGGGCCCGGAGCCGCAGATCTGCCGCTTCGTGGACACGGCCCTGCAGAACATGCTCGAGACCATGGACAAGATCGGCGTGCCCCGACGGGAGCTGTGCATCAAGATGTTCGGCGGCGGCCAGGGCGTGGCGGTCAACAACATGGAGCCCTCGGGCTCGTACAACATCGGCAGGCGCAACATCGAGATGGCCAAGAAGCTGCTCAAATTCGCCCGGCTGGACATCCAGGCCCAGGACGTGGGCGGCGCCCAGGGCCGGAAGCTCATGTTCAACACCCAGACCGGGGACGTCTGGGTCAAGAAGCTGAACAAGGCCCAGCTTGCGGCCGTGGGCGACAGCGGATCGCGGGGTTCCAAATTCTAGGAGCGGACGTGCGCTTGGACCGATCCGCCCCCCTGCCCGCCGGGCTTTGCGGGAGCGAACGGCGCGCCCGACCTTTACGGGCATTCCCCGGCCCGGGGCCGCACTGGGGCGGCCGCGTCCGGGAGCGTCTTTCCGCCTTGGCCAACGACCTCCTGGACTACAGGCGCGTGTTCACGCTAGACTCGCCCGACTCGGGCGCATCGGGCAGGGCCGACCCGGCCGACAGCGGGAGCCGGGCGTCGATGACCGTGAAAAAGGGGACCCCGAAAACGGAGTAGCCGCCATGCCGGAATACCCGGTGACCGTCGATCCCGAGCTCGCGCCCATCATGGAGCGCTATCTCGAATTGCTGCGATCGTGGCTCGCGAGACTGCGGGCCGCCGTGAACGCGGGCGACTTCGAGGACGTGACGCGCCTGGGCCACGGGCTCAAGGGCAGCGGCGGCTCCTACGGGCTGGCCAGGCTGACGGAACTGGGCGCGGCCATCGAGGGCGCGGGACGACGGGGAGATGCGGCGACGGCCGGACGGCTGGCCGACGCCGTGGGAGAGTATATCGACAATGTGGACATCAGCTATCAAGGAAGGAAGCCCGCAATGCGCATCCTCATGCTCGCCATAAACGACCCGGCCGGGACCGCCATCCAGTTCTGCAAGGCGCTCAACCGGTACACGGCCCACTCGGCACGGCTGGTCACCCTGGAGACACGCTACACCCACGACTGGGAAAAGGACCTGCACGTCCCGGACCTCGGCCCGGACGGCATGGAGGAGGTCGCCATCCTCATGCGCGAGGCCGACGTCTTCCACTTCCACATGACCTGCGACGAGAACCAGGCCTTCGGACCGCTCAATCCGGCCGACTACATCAAGGGCAAGGCCGTGGTCCACCATCACCACGGACACCACGATTTCCGCTCCAATCCCGAATCCTTCCGCGAGAAATACCGCAGGCTCAAGCGGACCAACCTGCTCGTGTCCACCCCGGACCTGCTCAAGCTCCTGCCCGAGGCGCGCTGGCAGCCCAACCTGGTGCCCGTCGACGACCCGCTGCTCAGGCCCATGTGGGGCCGCTTCGACGACCCGGGCCAGCTCAAGGTCTGCCACTCGCCCACGCGCAAGGACCTCAAGAACACCGAGGAGTTCCTGGCCGCGGTCAAGTATATCAACCGGCGCAACGTGTATATCTCCGTGGACCTCATCGACGACGTGCCCAACCACGAGTGTCTGGCCCGCAAGCGGCGCTGTCACGTCCTGTTCGACCACATGCAGGGCTACTACGGCGTGTCCAGCCTGGAAGGGCTCTCCCAGGGACTGGCCGTCATCGCCGGGCTGGACGAGTGGAACCGGGCGCGCATCGCCGAGTTCGCCGGAACGAGCGAACTGCCGTGGCTCACGGCCGCCAGCCAGGACGATCTGGCCGACATCCTGCTGCGCCTGGCCAAGGACCGCGACTACTGCGAACAGACCGGCGAGGCGGGCCGCCGCTTCATGGAGACGTGCTGGTCCGACCGGCGCGTCGCCTCGGACCTGGCCGCCTATTACGACTCCCTCTGACCGGTTCCGGCTTTGCCTTTGGAAGACAATTCCAGTATACACCTCTAGAGTTTTTCAATCAGCGAGGGGTATGCATGTCGAATACGTTCAGGCACCGGTTCCTTATCCTGGCGGCCTGCGCCATGGCCGGGCTCATGGCCGTGGCCCTGTCCGCCCGCCCGGCCCGGGCCCAGGACCAGGCGCCAAACGGGACGCGCAACGAAGTGCGCATGGACGTGGATTTCACGGTCCTGCCCAAGGTCCTGCCCGACGGCAGCGAGGCCCCGGCCTCGTCCGCCGCGTCCTCCATGCCCGGAGAAGAGCCGCTTCCCCCGGAGCCGGACCTCCCGGACGCGACCGACGCCGCGCCCGCCCAGGAACCCGCTCCCGCCCAGGCCCAGGCCCAGGCCCCGGCCGCGAAAGCCACACCCGCCCCGGAACCCGCGCCCGTCCCGGAGCCCGCCCCCGCCGAAGGGGCCGAAGTCCCGGCCATCACCCCGGCCGAAGGGACCGGCGTGATCCGCTCGGTGACCCTGGACGAGACCGCGCAGGGCTTCAGCCTCAAGATCGTCGCCGACCGGCCCGTGGGCCGAACCGCGTTCATGAACCTGAACAACCCCAGGCGGCTGGTGGTGGACATCCTGGGCAAATGGTCCCACAGGGGCGGCAACGTGCTCCGCTCCGAGGGAGAGGTCAAACACGTGGTCATGGGCGAGCACCCGGACCACTTTCGCATGGTCGTCCATTTCCGCACCCCGCCGAAAAAGGCGCTCAAGCCGGAGATCCGGACGGCCGGGGACGAGCTCCATGTCCTGGTCTCCCTGCCCTAGCCCGGTGCTGTTGCGCAATTGTAACAAACGAGTCATTGGCTCGTAACCCCACCGGGTTACTCGTGGTGCGTTGCGCCGACGGCGGAACACATTTTATTTTTTGCCACGGAGCACGAACAATGACGACGACCATAAAGGTGTCCTCGACCAACCTTGATTTCCACTACGGGGACTTCAAGGCCCTGGAGGACATCAGCATAGACTTCGAGTCCAACCGGGTCACCGCACTCATCGGACCGTCCGGGTGCGGCAAGTCGACCTATCTTCGCTGCATCAACCGCATGAACGACCTCATCCCCGGCACCAAGGTGGACGGCAGGATGACCCTGGACGGCCAGGACATCTACGCCCCCGGCCTGGATGTCGTCTCCCTGCGCCGCCGCATCGGCATGGTCTTCCAGAAGCCCAACCCCTTCCCCAAGACCATATTCGAGAACGTGGCCTACGGCCTGCGCGTCAACGGCGTGAAGGACAAGCAGTTCATGGAGCAGAAGGTCGAGGAGAGCCTGCTGGGCGCGGCCCTGTGGGACGAGGTCAAGGACCGTCTGCACACCTCCGCCCTGGGCCTGTCCGGCGGCCAGCAGCAGCGGCTGTGCATCGCCCGGGCCCTGGCCGTGGAGCCCGAGGTCCTGCTCATGGACGAACCCGCCTCGGCCCTGGACCCCATCGCCACCCAGAAGATCGAGGACCTCATCCACGAGCTCAAAAAGGAATTCACGATCATCATCGTGACCCATTCCATGCAGCAGGCGGCCCGCGTGTCCGATCGAACCGCCTTTTTCTACATGGGCAAGCTGATCGAGGTGGACGACACCAAGACCATGTTCACCAACCCCGCCAACAAGCAGACGGAAGATTACATTACGGGCCGTTTCGGTTAAGCTGAACAGCAAAGGACGCAACGCATCATGGAACAACGCGCACATTTTTCAAAAAAACTCGAGGACCTCAAGGTCATGGTCCTGCGCATGGCGGCCCTGTCGGAATCCGCCGTGCACAAGGCCATCCGGGCCTACCTCGAGAACGACGCCGACCTGGCCGAAGCGGTCATCGTCGGTGATGAAGCCATCAACGAGATGGAAGACGAGATCGACAACTTCAGCCTGGAGCTCCTCGCCCTGGATCAGCCCATGGCCGTGGACCTGCGCACCATCGTCGGGGCGCAGCGCATCACGGTGAACCTGGAGCGGCTCGGCGACGAGGCGGTCAACCTGGCCCACCGGGCCATCTTCCTGTCCACCAGGCCGCCCATGCCCCACAACCCGAAGATGGAAGACCTGGCCAACACGGTCAAGAAGATGCTCTCCGAAGCGCTCAAGGCCTACATCGACGACGACGTCAGCCTGGCTGGGCAGATCTGCCGCATGGACGACAAGGCCGACGACCTGACCATCGCCATCCTGCGCCAGATGGTCGCCGACATGGTCGCCGAGTCCCGCATCGTGGAGCGGGGCGTGCACGCCATCATCGGCGCGCGCCACCTGGAACGCGTCGGCGACCTGTCCACCAACGTGGCCGAAACCGTGGTCTTCATTGTCGAAGGCACGAGCATGAAGCACAACTGCCGAGGCTGATCCAGGACAGCGAACGAATCAAAAAAGCCCGCCCCGTCCGTATCGGACAGGGCGGGTTTTCCCGTTGGCTTCGCCCGGGCCGCATGGCCGGGACGCCGGGGCAGGCTCCACGTGCCGCAACGCGGCTTCGAAAACAGTCTTGCGGGACCTACGCGCGATCCAGCTCGGCCAGCAGCTCCCCGGCCCGCAGCTCCAGCTCGGCCAACAGTTCGGGGCAGTGCGGCCCGTCGCCGTTCTTGGCGCAGAGCTCAAGGGCGAGGGAGGCCTGACGGACGGGCTCGGCCGCCAAGGTCGCGGCCACGCTCTTCATGGTGTGGCTGTTCAGGGCCACGGCATGCAGGTCGCCGTCGGCCAGGCCCTGCCGGATCCCGTCCAGCCGAATCCGAATCTCCACGGCCGCCTTGGCCAAAAGCGGCGCGAACTCCTCCAGGGTCAGCCCCAGGTCCGCGCTGGCCGCAGCCGCGTCGAAGGCCGCACCGCCGGGAACGGTTTCCCCGCTCCGTCTCAAAATTCCATTCATTCCCGTATCCCCCTCATCCGTCATACCATTGCAACGCCGACCATGAGAAAAGAAAACCCCCGGCCTTCCCCGCCGTCTAGACGGCCTCGGCTTCGGGCATCTGCCCGTCATACCACTCCGCGTACCGCTCGCCCCAGCGGCACAGGCTGCCGATGAGCGGCAGGATGCTCTCCCCCAGCTCGGTCAGGGAATATTCCACCTTGGGCGGCACCTGGGGATAGACCTCGCGCCGGACCACGCCGTCGGACTCCAGTTCGCGCAGCTGCTGGGTGAGCATCTTCTGGGTGATGTTCGGGATGGACCGCTTGATCTCGCTGAAACGCATGGTCCCCTCCTGGCCCAGCTTGTGAAGAATGATCAGCTTCCACTTGCCGCCGATGACCTGCAGGGTCAATTCCATGGAACAATAGTATTTCTTGTCACCGCAAATCTTCTGCGAACACGCCGTGCTCATGGCTCCTCCCGCCGACCGACACCCGCCCGGAATCTCCGTCGGCCTCAGTGGTATATTTTGGGTTACTATAGAACTTTGAAGTGCGTACTTGATCTTTTCTCTCCACTAGCAGAGAACATGAACAAGGTAAATAGCATCACTCACCCCGAAAACGGAGGATGGATATGGATACTCTGGAAGCCATACGCACCCGGCGCAGCGTCAGAAAGTACGAGGACAGGCCTGTTCCCGACGAGATGGTCAGGCAGATTCTCGAAGCGGCCATGATGGCCCCCAGCGCGGGCAACGGCCAGCCGTGGCAGTTCATCGTGGTCAACGAACGGGCCCGGCTCGACGCCATGGTCGACCTGCACCCCTATGTCAAAATGGTTCTCCAAGCCCAGGTGGGCGTCATCGTCTGCGGCGACCTTTCCAAGGAAAAATACCCCGGCTACTGGGTCCAGGACTGCGCCGCAGCCATGGAAAACCTGCTCCTGGCCGTGCACGCCCTCGGACTGGGCGCGGTCTGGACCGGCATCTACCCCAAAGAGGACCGCGTGACCGGATACCGGGCCATGTTCAATATCCCGGACCACGTCGTGCCGCTGGGCTTCGCGCCCATCGGCTGGCCCGCGCAGCAGCCCAAATCCGAAAGCCGCTTCAACCCCGACCGAATCCACTACAACACCTATTAGGAGACTCCCATGAAAGTTGTCGCATTTAACGGCTCCGCCCGAAAGGGCGGCAATACCGCCGACATGATCCAGCGCGCCCTGGTCAAACTCGAGGCCCAGGGCATCGAGACCGAGATGATCGAGCTGGCGGGCAAGAAGATGCACGGCTGCATCGCCTGCATGAAATGCGCGGAAAACAAGGACCGCCGCTGCGCCGTCAAGAACGACTTCCTCAACGAATGTATCGAGGCCATGGACGCGGCCGACGGCATCCTGCTCGCCTCGCCCACCTACTTCGCCACCATCACCACCGAAATGAGCGCGCTCATCGACCGCGCCGGCATGGTCGGCCTGGTCAACGGCTCCATGTTCGCCCGCAAGGTCGGCGCCGCCATCGTCGCCGCCCGCCGGGGCGGCGCCATGCAGACCTTCAACACCATCAACTCCTTCTTCTTCATCCAGCAGATGGTCGTGCCCGGCTCCCGCTACTGGAACATGGGCTTCGGCCGCGAAAAAGGCGAAGTCCTCAATGATGACGAAGGCATGCAGACCATGGACATCCTCGGCGAAAACATGGCCTGGCTCATGCACAAACTGAACGATTAACAGACCCTCTCCTCCATACACATAGGGCCCGCCCCGGCATTGCCGGGACGGGCCCTATGGCGTGCCGGGGAGGCCTCCGGCGGCCCCTTCGGGGAGACCAGGGCGCTGCCCTATCGCTGCTGTCGACGGCTCTAAGACCGAGCAAGCTCGGCCTAAGACCCGACGCGGCCCCGCTTAAGGCCGAGGGCCTTAAGAATCCCGTGTTCGCTTCGCTCAGGTGCGTGCGGCGGCGGAAGGCTGGCGAGGGACGCCTTCCGCCGTGCCGGTGTGCGATTTCGGGCGGAAAAAACGGATGGGACGGCGTGCTTCTTCGCCAAAAGAGTACGCCGTTTTTTCCGCCCGAAATCGCGGGATATTTTTTTGGGGAAAGACAAGGGTCAAAAAAGGCTTCACCCGGCGTAAGAAAACGCCGCGAAGCCGATTTATTGCGTCCGCATCGCCCCGCCTGTGGCGTTGGCAACCGTCCCTAAGTGTTCGCGCCGGGCGTCCATGGGCCTCGGAGGGCCGCCCGGCGCGAACACTTCGGGACACCGCGCACCCGGGCTACCTCCACCCTCCCGCGAAACATCTCGCCACCCCGCCCCCGCACCTTCGCCGCAGGCGACACAAAAAGTTTGGGAGGGTCCAGGGAACCCTTTTCAAAGGGTTCCCTGGCGGGGTCCGGGGCGGCGCCCCGGCCGCCGGAGGCATCATCCTAGAATCCGTACCGGACGTATTCCTTGTCCAGCCGGTTGATGAGCTGGATGTAGCGGTAGGCGCCCTTGATCTGGGCGTCTTCCACGGTCTGGTAGCCTTTGGCGCGGCATTCGGGGCAGGCGTCCACCGGGATTTCGACGCCGAGGCAGAGCGGCCCGGAGTCGGCGCGGGTTTCGACCTTGTAGAGTCCCCGACACTGTTTGCACAGGGTCACGGATTCCTGCTGGACCTCGTTGATGCCGTCGGTATCGTAGTAGATCTGCTTGTGGCGGACGAACTTGTCGCCGGCGATGATGCCCTGGCGGCTGTCGTCCTTGGACACGAACTCGGGCGGGTCGAAGTACAGGGCGGGGAGCTGTTTGCAGAGCTCTTCGATGTAGGCGGTGGTCCGGGCGTCCTGGCGGATGCGCTCACTGTTGTAGTTGGGTTCGCGCACGTGGGAGTAATCCACGCCCGCCATGGCCAGGCAGATGCCGAGGTTGACGTAGGGCAGCGCGCCCTGGATGGAATAACCGCCCTCGAGCACGGCGATGTCGGGCTTGAGCATGTCGTTCATGGCCGCGTAGCCGCCCGCCGAGAAGTTCATGTTGGTGATCGGGTCGGAGAAGTGGTTGTCCTGTCCGGCGGAGTTGATGACCAGGTCGGGCTTGAAGTCCTCGAGGATGGGCAGGACCACGCGTTCGATGGCCATAAGGAATCCCTCGTCCGAGGTGTTGGGCGGCAGGGGGATGTTCAGGGTCCGGCCCATGGCGCCCGGTCCGCCCAGGTCGCGGGGGAAGCCGGTGCCGGGATACAGGGTCCGGCCGTCCTGGTGCAGGGAGATGAACAGGGTATCCGGGTCGTGCCAGTAGATGTCCTGGGTGCCGTCGCCGTGGTGGCAGTCGGTGTCCACGATGGCGATGCGCTTGTGGCCGTACTTCTCCCGGATATGCTCGATCATGATCGCTTCGATATTGATGGTGCAGAAGCCGCGCGAGCCGTGGACCACCTTCATGGCGTGGTGTCCGGGGGGCCGGACCATGGCGAAGGCGCGGTCGGTCTGGCCTTCCATGACCAGGTCGCCCGCCTTCATGGCTCCGCCCGCGGAGATGAGGTGCGAGCGGGTAACCACGGAGGGCACGTCCGGGAAGCAGAAGTGGACGCGTTCCACGTCCTCGACCGAGGCCACGTCGGGCTTGTGTTCGCTGATGCCCTCGATGTCGAAGAGGCCCTCCTCGCGCAGCTGGTCCTGGGTGTAGAGGAGCCGTTCCTGCCGCTCGGGGTGGGTGGGCGAGATGGCCCAGTCGAAGGCCGGGAAGAAGATGATGCCGAGGGTGTTCCTGGATTTGAGCATGGCTTAGCGCCCCTCCCCGAAGGTCTTGATTACGCCGGGACGCACCTGGCATTTGACGCGGATGTTCCGGCCCACGCGGTCGTATCCCTCGACCATGTTGAAGCTCGACGCGTGGGTGATCTGGGCGTCCTCGGCCTTGAGGAACACGCCCATGGAGTCGAGCTGCATGGTCAGCTGGTTGACGGCGTCCCGTTTGGCGTCGTCCAGGTCGTACCCGGACGGGACGTTCTCGCGGTAGGACAGGGTCGGGATGAACAGAACGTGGCGCTGGGTGTCGGCGAACAGTTCGAGCTCCCAGGTGGTCCGGGTCAGGGCCGCGCCGATGGCGTTGGCCACGTCGAAATTGGCGGGCACCTCTGTGGACAGCTGGAAGCGCTGGAAGATTTCGTCCCGCATGGCCTCGGCCGGGCCGCCCATGAGGTAGACCTTCTTGGGCACGATCTTCTTGCCTTCGAGCAACTCGTGGATGGTGTAGACCGGCTTGGAATTGATCTCCTCCACCAGGGCGCGGGTGGCGTCCTGGATGGCCTGGGCCGCGTAGGCCACGGCGCCCTCGGCCAGTTTTTCGCCGGTCAGGGTGCGGGCCGAGGCGTAGGCGTCCATGGCCTTGCGGGAGGCCGTGACGTCGCCCACGGCGCAGGCCCCGACGTAGTTCAGGGCGTCGGTCAGGGTGACGCGCTCCCCGCCCAGGCAGACGGACGGGCCGAGCCGGTTGGGGCCCACGCGCACCTCGGGGCCGACCACGGAGATGGCCGAGTCGCCGCCGATGCCGATGGAGTGGACCTTGAGCGCCGAGACCAGGGTGGGATGGGAACCGATGTCGATGCCCTCGCGCTCGATGAGCGGCGCGCCGTCGGCGAAGACCGCGATGTCGGTGGTGGTCCCGCCGATGTCCAGGATGACCGAGTCGTGGAAGATGTCGGTCAGGGCGATGATGCCCATGACCGAGGCGGCCGGGCCGGAAAAGATGGACTGCACGGGCAGGGTCCGGGACTGGGGCAGGGGCATGGTCCCGCCGTCGGCCTTGAGGATGTTGACCTTGACGTGGCCCAGGCCCATGTCGTGCAGGGCCTCCTCCACGGCGGTGGCGAACTCGTTGTACAGCCGCCAGACCGCGCAGTTGAAATAGGCGGTGGCCACCCGGCGCGGGAAGTTCAGCGCCCCGCCGAGCTGGTGGCCCAGGGTGACGAAGTCGGCGTGTTCGCAGACCTCCACGGACTTGCAGTTGCAGACCGTGCGCCGGATGAGGTTCTCGTGGCGCGGGTTGCGGGTGGAGAACTTGGAGACCGCCGCGAAGACGCGCACGCCGTTCTCGCGGCATGCGTCCACGGCCTCGGCCAGCTGGCGGGTGGACAGCGCACGGACCTCGTTGCCCCGGTGGTCGATGGACCCGTCGATGACGTGGAAGTCCTTGCAGGGCATGAAATTGTGCGGATCGATGCCCGGTCCGGCGGAGACGATGACGCCCACGTCCTCGGTCTTGTTCTGGACGATGGCGTTGGTGGACAGGGTGGTGGACAGGTTGAGCTGGGTGACCGCGTCCTTGTCGACCTTGCCGAGGATGGTGGTCAGGGCCTCGGTGACCGAGGAGAGCAGGTCGTGATGCCGGGTGGGCACCTTGCAGGAGGCGGCCACCGTGGCAGAGTCCCCGATGTCGATGGCGACCGCGTCCGTGTGGGTGCCGCCCACGTCGATTCCTAACAGCATTTCCACTCCATGGTTTTTCTGGCTTCTCTCCGGGTTACCCCCCTTGGGCGCACTGTGCAAGTGTCGTTTCGGTCAATGGTCGAATAGGGTCGGGGAATGGTCGCGACGGATTCCGGGCGCGGGCGGCGGACCGTTTGCCTTTCCCTGCCATCTTCGTGTAGCGTGCGAAAGTCACAAGGAAAATCCCCGCGCGCCGCATACGGCCGACGGGGGAAGGAGCGGTTCCATGAGCAGGATTTTCATAGCGGGCGCGGCCGGAAACATCGGCTCGGCCCTGATCGATACACTTCCCGACAAGGCGGAGATCGTGGCCGGGGTGCACTCGCCGAAAAAGGCCGAGCGCCTCAAGGCCCGGGGCGTGGAGGCACGGGTCATCGACTTCGCGGACAAGGGCTCCATGGTCGCGGCCATGGCCGGATGCGACCGGCTGTTCCTGGTCCTGCCCATGCAGGAGAAAATGACCCGCTTCGGACGGCTGGCCGTGGACGCGGCCAAGGAGGCGGGCATCGAGTACATCGTCCGGTCCAGCGCCTACGGCGCGTCCTCGGACGCCCACTGGCGGCTGGGGCGCGAGAACGGCATGGTCGACCAGTTCGTGGAGGACTCCAAGATCCCCTTCACCGTGCTGCGGCCCAACTCCTTCATGCAGAATTTCAGCACCATCCTCGCCCCCATGATCAAGTCCGGCATCATCGCCCTGGCCGAGGAGGACTACAAGGTCAGCTACATCGACGTGCGCGACATCGCGGCCTGCGCGGCCCGTCTCCTCGGCGACCACGAGGGCTACACGGACGCCGTCTACGCCCTGACCGGCCCGCAGGGGCTGACGCTGGCGGACGTGGCCGAGACCATCGGCTCGGAAGCCGGGGTCAAGGTCGCGTACACCCCCATCGACGAGGAGGCGTACATCGAAGGGCTGGACGGCGCGGGCGTGCCCGAGTGGAACCGCAACATGCTGGTGTCCCTGAGCCGGGTCATCAAGCTCGGCATGATGGGCAACGTCACCCAGGCCGTGGAATACCTGACCGGCACCCCGGCCCGGCCCTTCGCCGAGTTCGCGGCCGACAACGCTGGAGCCTGGAGGTAGCATGCTCAAGGGCCGGGAGGAGTTGCTGCGCATCATTTGGGCCATCTCGTCCGGCGGTCCGGCCGACGGCATCGAGGCCCTGACCGGGCCGGAGTACGACCCGGAGATCCAGGAGCTGGCCGAGGCCGTGGCCGTGATGCTGGCCAAGATCGAGGCCAGGGAGGACCGGCTGGAGCAGCTCCTGACCAAGATACGGCGCGACATGGTCAACACCATCACGGCGGTGGCCCACGCCCTGGGCGCGCGCGACGCCTACACCGAGGGCCATGGCGAGCGCGTGGGCGTCTACGCCCGGCGGCTGGCCCAGCGCCTGGACCTGCCCGCCGCCGAGGTGGAGCGCATCCGCATCGCCGGGACCCTGCACGACATCGGCAAGATCGGCTTTTCCGACCGCATCTTCTCCAGCGAGGACACGCCCCTGACCAAGGAGATGGTCGACGAGATCCACCGCCACCCGGAGTGGGGCCGCGACATCCTCAAGAACCTCGACTTCCTGGGCCCGGCCCTGGAATACGTCTACGCCCACCACGAGCTCATGGACGGCTCGGGCTATCCGCGCGGGCTCAAGGGCGAGGATATCCCGCTCGGCGCGCGCATCCTCTGCGTGGTCGACTACTTCGACGCCATGACCACGGACCGGCCCTACCAGCGGGGCCGCTCGGTGGAGGAGGCCTTCGACATCCTGCGCAGCCTGGCCGGGTCCTGCCTGGACGCCGACCTGGTCGAGACCTTCATCCTGGAGGTGGAGACGAACGGCACGGCGGAGCAACCGTGACCGAGACCCTGGAAGAGAAAGTCGCCCGCGTCCTCAAAGACCGCATCGAGCTGGTCCCGCCCGACCCGGCCTGGCCCAAGCTGTTCGAGGAGGAGAAGGCGCGCCTGCTCGCGTGCCTGCCCGAGGGGCTGGTCGTGCGCGTCGAGCACTTCGGCAGCACCGCCATCCCCGGCATCTGGGCCAAGCCCGTGGTGGACGTGCTCGTGGAGGTCGCGGACCTGGATAGGGCCCGCGACGAGGCCGCGCCCGTCCTGGAGGCCATGGGCTACGACTATTTCTGGCGGCCCCAGCCCGAGGGATCGACCCCGCCGCACTATCCCTGGTTCATCCGGCGCGGGCCGAGCGGCGAGCGCACCCACCACATCCACATGACCGTGGCCGACTCCACCCTGTGGGAGGGGCTGGTCTTCCGCGACTATCTCCAGGCCCACCCGGACGCTGCGGCGGAGTACGAACGGCTCAAGCGGCGGTTGATCGCGGACCATCCGGGCGACCGCGCGGCCTACACCTCGGGCAAGACCGGCTTCGTGCGCGACATCGCGGCCCGCGCCGCCGCCGGGCGGTGACGGCAAGATCGTCCAAGACCGGCCGCGCCGGACGCCCTATCCTCCCTGAAAAACCAAGGAGGCGATCATGCCGCTCTTCAACGAATTCGACACCGGCACCGTGACCGGAACCAAGACGAAAATCGACGCCGCGGACCTGCCGTGGCACCAGCACCCGACCTTTGCCGGGGTGGCCCTCAAGCACCTGCTCACCGGGGCCGAGACCGGCGGCGCGTTCAGCGCCCACCTGGTCCAGCTTGAACCGGGCGCGGAAATCGGCGACCATGTCCACGAAACCAGCTGGGAGCTGCACGAGGTGGCCTCAGGCAGCGGGGAGTGCCTGCTCGAAGGGCAGGCCATTCCCTATGAACCGGGACGGGTCGCGGTCATGCCGCTGAAGGCCCCGCACCGGGTAAAGGCCGGAGAGCACGGACTCTGCCTGCTGGCCAAGTTCGTGCCCGCCCTGCTCTGACAAGGGATGTCCATGGCCGATCACGTCACCGAATACCGCGAAATCCCCGGCCTGGAGGGCGTCGGCGTGGTCCGCCACGCCGGGGCCGCGCCCGCCGGGGCGCGCCACGCCCACCAGTCCGTGTGCGCGGTCGCGATCCTGTCCGGGGTCCGGGCCATGGAAACGGCGGGCGGCTGCTGGGAGGCCGGGGCCGGGCAGATCCTGGCGGTCCCGGCCGGGCTGCCCCACCTCTGCCTGGACGCCGGGGAGATCGAATACGTCGTGGTCAGCCTGGCCCCGGCCTGTTTCGCCTCGGCCGGGCTGGCCCCGCGCCTCCCGGCGGACGGGCCCGAGGTCGTGGACGACCCCGCCCGGTTCGGGGACGTGCTCCGCCTGGCCGGCCTGGCCGGGAGACCGGCTTCGAACCTGGAGCGGCAGGCGGCCCTGCTCGCGGTCATGGAGCCCCTGTGTCGGGGCGGGGAGTTCCCTGCCGAACCCGGCGAATCCGCCGAACCGGAGCGCATCGCGGCGGTCCGCCGCCACCTGGATGCGGCCTGCGCCGAGGACGTCCGCCTCGAGGATCTGACGGCCCTGGCCGGGTGCAGCCCGTGCCGGTTGAACCGGCTTTTCGCCAAGGCCGTGGGCATGCCCCCGCACGAATACCAGGTCCTGCAACGGGTCCGCCTGGCCAAGGCGTGCATCCGCCGGGGGCTGGGGCTGGCCGAAAGCGCGGCCGAGGCCGGGTTCTCGGACCAGAGCCACATGACCCGCTGTTTCCGCAAGGTCATGGGCATGACGCCGGGCGTCTTCGCCGCCGGGACGCGGACCCCGAAAAAAGACTGAAAACCCGCTTCAACCCTTTGTTCAGCCGTAACGGTCGGTTGCCGGAACTCCGAGTTCTCGGGGGTGGAATCTTTGCACGATTATCGTTGACTTTTCGGACCAGACCCTTACGTTTCCCCTCGGAGAGATTCTATCCGATGAAGCTTGTCCTGATCCTTGCCTGCCTATTCGTGGCGCTGCTGCCCGACCAGGCCCTTGCCTGGGGCCCCGGCGTGCACCTCGCCCTGGGCAACGCCGTGCTGTCCAACCTCGGCTGCCTGCCGCCGCTCCTGGCCGCGATCATCTCGCGCCACCGCGACGCCTTTCTCTACGGCTCCCTGTCCGCCGACATCTTCATCGGCAAGGGCACCCGAATCAAGCCCGGCCACAGCCACAACTGGGTGACCGGATTCAAGCTGCTCAGGTCCGCCGGGGACACCCGCGTGGCGGCCTACGCCTACGGCTACCTGACCCACCTGGCCGCCGACGTGGTGGCCCACAACTATTTCGTGCCCAACGCCCTGGCCGCCATGAAATCCGGCTCCAACCTCTCCCACGTCTACGTGGAGGCCCAGGCCGACCGCCGCTTCCGCGTCGAGCAGGAGACCGCGCTGAGCCTGCTGCGCATGCCCAACCGCGCCCAGGACGACAGCCTGCTCCTGGCCATGGACCGCCGCCGCCTGCCTTTCCTGGTCAAGAAACAACTGCTCAAGGGCAGCCTGTCCGTGACCGGGCGCAAATCCTGGACCGGCTCCCTGCGATTGGCCGAGCGGCTGCTGCACTCATCAAGGGTCAACCGCCAGCTCGACGACATGTTCTCCCTGTCCGAAAACCTGGTCTTCGATTTTCTGAACGAACCGGACCTGTCCCCGGCCGTGTCCTTCGACCCCATCGGCAGCGGCAATCTCCGCCTGGTACGCGAGATGCACTTGAAACGGCAGGCCGTGGCCCCGTTCTCTCCGGATGAATCCCTGCTCGCCATCCCCCGCCCGGCCGTGGGCGGAGCCCACGCCGCATTGGCCAAGGTCGGGAGCTGACCCGCGCCGGGACCTTCTCATCCGTTTCCATTCGGCCGCCCTTTTGTTATGCTGGCGGTCATGCGGCGCGAACCACGGCCGTAAAAACGGATGGCTGTTTCCATGCTCAAGCGCATCACCTACCTGATCCCCACGCTCATCGGCCTCATGCTCGCCGTGCTGGTCTACGTCGGCTATCGCACGGAGCAGGAAAACCATGCCCAGACGGTCCGCGCCAAGGTGGTACAGACCCTCAACGAGGGCAAGGCGAGCCTGGATTCGGCCATCGGCTCGGGCATCCACCTGATCAGCGCCATGGAGGCCTTCCTCAAGGTCAACCCGAACCTGAGCCAGGCCCAGTTCGCGGTCCTGGCCGACGCCCTGCTGGTGAACATGCCCGCCGTGCGCTCCCTGCAGCTGGCCAAGGACGACGTCGTGTCCCACGCCTACCCCTCCTGGAGCGCGGACAAGACCTTCGGGCGCAAGCTGACCCAGACCGGCCCCGTGGCCCTGCGCGGCCTTGTCAGCCGGGCCAAGGCCACCGGACGGCGGCAGATCCTGGCCCCGGACAAGCACGCCCTGGAGGCCGAGGAGATTGTCATCCTGGCCCCGGTCTTCCTGCCCGGCAAGGAGCTCCCGGAAAGCTACTGGGGCATGATCAGCGTCCACCTCGACGCCCCGGCCCTGTTCCGCTCGGCGGGCCTGGGCCTGTCCGGCGAAGTCCTCCTCGCCCTGCGCGAAAGGACCACCCAGGACGGCCGGGATTCCCTGCTCGCGGGCGACCCCGTGGTCTTCGACATGCACCCCCTGGTGCGCAGCGTCCACGTCCCTTCCGGCGAATGGCTCCTGGCAGCGGCTCCGAGCGGGGGCTGGACCGGCTCGCCCCACCGCAACTACATCCTCGCCTTCGGCCTCCTGGCCGTCGTGCTGATTCCGGCCTCCCTGTGGGCCGTGGCCGCCATCATCATGGGCCGCCTCAAGGACCGCGAGCGCTACTACCAGCTGGTCCACAGCGCCAAGTCCATCATCATGCGCATCAACATGGACGGCGACATCGTCTTCTGCAACGAATACGCCGAGGACTTCTACGGCTACAAGCCCGGCGAGCTGCTGGGCAAGCCCCTGGTCGGCACCCTGGTTCCGCGCAGGACCCTGGAGGGCCGCTCCATGCGGCGCTACCTCGACCGGCTGCTTATGGACCCCTCGGCCCACCCGTTCAACGAGACCATGAACGTGCGCAAGAACGGCGAGATCGTCTGGGTGGCCTGGGCCAACGACTCGGTGCGCGGCAAGGACGGGAGCAGCGTCGGCCTGCTCTGCGTGGGCACGGACATCACCGACCGCAAGCTCATGGAGGAGGCCCTGCGCCAGCGCGAAAAGCAGTACCGCCTCCTGGCCGAGAACGTCAGCGACATCATCTGGGGGCTGGACGCGGACTACCGCTTCACCTACGTCAGCCCCTCGGATGAGAGCGTGCGCGGATTCAAGCGCCCCGACGTCCTGGGGCGGCACATTCAGGATTTTCTCACCCCCGCCTCCAAGACCAAGTTCAAGGACATCCTCCGCGTGCTCGACGACCTGGCCGAGGACCAGGAGTCCGTCGCCTCGGTGACCGAGGATCTCGAATTCACCTGCACCGACGGCAATTCGGTCTGGCTGGAATCGCACCTCGGCATCCTCTTTTCCGAGGAGGGCGAACGCATCGGCCTGCAGGGCGTCAGCCGCGACATCTCCGACCGCAAGTTGGCTGAGGCCCTGCGCGAAGACGTGGAACGCATGGCCCGGCACGACCTCAAGACGCCGCTGGGCGCGGTTATCGGCCTGCCCGACGAAATCCGCCGCCGCGGCAACCTCGACGCCGCGCAGGAGGCCATGCTCGCGACCATCGAAAACGCGGGCGCGTCCATGCTCGAACAGATCAACCGCTCGCTGGACCTGTACAAGATGGAGTGCGGCACCTACGTCCTGGACCGCACCACCGTGGACGTGCTCGACGTTCTCGAACAGATCAAGGCCGAGGCCCTGCCCCACATCCGCGAAAAGGGGATCAGCGTGGGCATTGAGGTCATCGGCGACCAGGCGGCCGGAACCCTGCCCGTGTCCGCCGACGCCGAGCTTTTCCGCTCCATGCTCTGCAACCTCATACTCAATGCGCTCGAGGCCTCCCCTGAATCCGGGTCCGTGTCCATCGTCCTCGAAAGGCACGACGGCCTGACCATCACCATCCGCAACCAGGGCGAAGTCCCCCTGTCGGTGCGCGAGACCTTCTTCGACAAATACTCCACCTCCAGCCCGGCGCGCGGCTCGGGGCTGGGCACCTACTCCGCCCGCCTCATCGCCCGCACCCACGGCGGGGACATCGCGGTCGAAACCGGCGTCCCCGGCGAGACCAGCGTGATCGTGACCCTGCCCTGACCGCCCTCCCGGCACGCGACGATGCGCGGCCAGCCACGGTCACGGTACGCGCCGGATCGGGCACGGCCACGCCCCGCCGCACGTCTCGACGCACGGACGAAGGCGCGGCCGAACCCGCTGTCGGGCCTCGCCCGCCTATTTATAGAAGAATGACCAGCCCTGATGCAGGCTGGAGGAGAGATCGATCTTGAGGGAGCCCATGAGCTCCTGGACGAAGGTGCGCTCTTCGACCGGTCCTTCGACCAGCCGGGCGCGGCCCGTGATGCCGGCCTCCTTCTTGAGCTCGTCGATGGCGTCGGCCTGGGTGCCGATGCGGTCGATCAGCCCGAGGGACACGGCCTGGCGGCCGGAAACGGCGCGGCCGTCGGCGATGGCGGCCACCCGGGCGCGGTTCATGCCGCGCGCCTCGGCCACGTCGTCCACGAACTGGTCATGAAGGTCCTGCATGAGGTCGAGCATCTGCTCGCGCTGGGCGTCGCTCAGGTTGCGCAGCGGCGAGCCCGCACCCTTGTACCTGCCGGTGGTCAGCACCTCGGGCTTGATGCCGAACTTCTCCATGGCGTCGGCCACGGTGATGAACTCGGCCATGACCCCGATGGAGGCGGTGATGGACCCCGGATTGGCGTAGATGAGCCGCGCCGGGCAGGAGGAGTAGTAGCCGCCGGACGCGGCCACGGTGCCGTAGGACGCGATGACCGGCTTGACCTGATTGAGCTTCTTGACCGCTGCGTAGATCTCCTGGGAGGGGGCGATGGCCCCGCCCGGGGAGTTGACGCGCAGGAGCACACCCTTGACCGAGCCGTCGTCTTCCAGGGAGCGGATGAAGGCGACCACCCTGGAGGAGTCGACGATCATGCCGTCCACGTGGACGATGCCGATCTTGTCGCCGGACAGGGCGAAGGTGCCGGGCGTCCAGCCCATGGAACGGAAAAAGGCCATGACCCCCGTAATGAGGGCCATGGCCAATATGATCATCATCACCCCGAACAGAAGGGGGTGGCGCTGGGAGAAACGGTCTTTGGTCCCTGCCATGCGCATGACGTTGTTACCTTACTTGGTCTCTTCTTCCTCGGCAGCGGCTTCTTCGGCCGGAGCTTCGGATTCGACGACCTCTTCGACCGGGGCCTCTTCGACAGCGATGGCGGCCTCTTCCTCTTCGGCGGCGGCCAGGGCGTCACCGGCGGCTTCCTCCAGCTTCTCGCGGAGCAGGTCGCCCAGGGTGGAACCGGCGCTCACGCTGTCGCCACCAAAGGACTTGGACTTGCCGCCGCTGGCGCGGGCGGGCTCTTCCTTGGTCTGCTTGATGGACAGGCCCAGACGGCGCTCGTCCGCGGACACGTGGATGACCTTGGCTTCGATGGTGTCGCCTTCCTTGAACATCTCGGAGGGGGACTTGATCTTCTTGCGGCTGATCTCGGAGACGTGCACCAGCCCCTCGATGCCTTCCTCGACCTCGACGAAGAGACCGAAGTCGGTGATGTTGGTGACCACGCCGTTGACCTTCTGGCCCACGGGGTACTTGGCCGGGACCTGGGTCCACGGGTCTTCGGTCAGCTGCTTGACGCCCAGGGTGAACTTCTCGTTCTCCTTGTCCACGGTGAGGACCTTGGCCTGGACGGAGTCACCGACCTTGTAGACCTCGGAGGGGTGGCGGATCTTCTTGGTCCAGGAGATGTCGGACACGTGGATCAGGCCGTCGATGCCCTCCTCGATGCCGATGAACACGCCGAACTCGGTGATGTTCTTGATGGCGCCCTCGAGGACGGTGCCCTCGGGGTACTTCTCGGCCACGACATCCCACGGGTTCGGGGAGATCTGCTTCATGCCGAGGCTGATGCGCTTCTTCTCGGGATCAACGCCCAGGACGACGACTTCGACTTCCTCGCCGACCTTGACCATCTGGGACGGGTGGCGGAGCTTGCGGGTCCAGGACATCTCGGAGATGTGGACCAGGCCTTCCACGCCGTTCTCCAGCTCGACGAACGCGCCGTAGTCGGCCAGGTTGGTGATCACGCCGGTGAAGCGGGAACCCTCGGGGTACTTCTCGGCGATGTTTTCCCACGGATCGGGCACGAGCTGCTTGAGACCCAGGGAGACCTTCTGGCCTTCGCGGTCGAAGTTGAGGATCTTCAGTTCCAGATCGTCGCCCAGGCCGACCATCTCCTTGGGATGCTTGATGCGCTTCCAGGACATGTCGGTGATGTGCAGCAGGCCGTCGAGGCCGCCCAGGTCGATGAACACGCCGTATTCGGTGATGTTCTTGACCTTGCCCTGCACCACCTGGCCCTCTTCGAGGGTCTCCAGCAGCTTGTCGCGCTGCTCGGAACGCATCTCCTCGAGGAGCACGCGGCGGGAGACGATGACGTTGGAACGGCGGCGGTTGATCTTGAGGATCTTGAAATCGAATTCCTGGTTGACCAGGGCGTCCATGTCCGGGACCGGGCGCAGGTCGACGTGGGAGCCGGGCAGGAAGGCTTCGACGCCGCCGAGATCGACGGTGTAGCCGCCCTTGATGCGACGGATGATCCGGCCGACGGCTTCGCCGTCCTTCTCCTGGAGTTCTTCCAGTTTATCAAAAAGCTGCATCCGCTTGGCCTTGTCACGGGACAAGTAGATGGTGCCTTCGGCTTCGTTCTTGCGGGCGACGAACACGTCGACCTTCTCGCCGACCTTGACGGCGACGGTGCCGTCCGGCTCGGTGAATTCGGAAACGGGGATCTGGCCTTCGGACTTGAAGTTCACGTCGACCAGCACGTAGTCCTTGTCGACCTTGACGACTTCACCGGAAACGATGGTCCCTTCGTCCAGGTCTCCGAAATCGGAGTTCAGATACTCGTCGAGAGCATCGGCAAAGTTCATTTCCATTTCGGGCATTTCAACAGATTCGTTAGTTTTTTCCATGGGTTACCTCCACAACGGACCTCGGGCAAAGTAGTTTTAACGTATATTTTCAAGATGAGGGTTCCGTGCTGGCGGGTCATCGTTTCCGAGGCAGGCGAGCCCCGTTCACACGGTCGGTCTTGGCGGCCGATCCCGACATCTTTACGCTCTTTTGAGGAAAATGAGCAATTCAAACAATTTATGAATGAGCTATTCTCCCATAATAAGAAGAGTCATGTACGTAGCGGAAATATAGGACCCTGTAAACCCTTTTTTGGCAAGGATTCGGCACCGGTCGGCGGGCCCTCCGGCACTCACCCTTTGCCTATCCCGGACGAGTTGTGTAGTGTGCGGACAGACTGTGACATGGAGGACGGAATGTCGGATAATCGTTTTGAAATCTTCCTGACCGAAGCGCGGGCCGGGTGGCTGGAAGCCCGGCTGGTGTCAGACGATTCCCACTTCGACCTGAGCGTCAATTCCAATTTCTCCGAGCCCATCAAGGACCTGTTCCGCTGCCTGTGCGACGTGCGCGGACTGGACGCGCCCACGGACATGGAGGTGGACTACCGCCACACCGAGTTCGAATGGGGCGGCGAGGGCTGGCTCTACTACTGGGAGGTCACCCCCCGGCCCGGCGGCGTGCTCGACATCGTGGTCGACTTCAAGGGCAAACGCGAGGTGGACGGCGAGGAATACCCCGTCTGGAAGATCGAGACCTCCACCACCTGGGACGGGTTCGCCCGCCAGGTTTTCACCCAGGCCTCCGAGCTGCTCTGGATGTACGGCTTCAGCGGCTACTACGCCCGCTGGCAGAAGGACTTTCCGGCCGGGGAGATGATGCGCCTGGGCCACCTGCTCCACGGCCTGCCCGCCGACACCGACGATTTCGCCCGCGAACTGGGCTATCTGGCCGAGACGAGGTAGGCAGCCATGCGGCTGTGGACCGTCCATCCCCGCTTCCTGGACACCAAGGGCCTGACCGCGGCCTGGCGCGAAGGCCTTCTGGCCCGCAAGGTCCTGCGCGGCCTGACCAAGGGCTACACCAACCACCCCCAGCTCATCCGCTTCCGCAACCACCCGGACCCGCTTTCGGCCATCGACGCCTTTCTCACGGCCATCCTGCACGAGGCCCGCAACCGGGGCTACAACTTCGACGCCTCGAAAATCGACGAACACGCCCAAGCCGCGCCCATCCGCGAAACCACCGGCCAGCTCGACTACGAGTGGCGCCACCTGCTCGCCAAACTCGAACAACGCGACCCCGACCGCTTCGAGGATTCCCGCAACCTACGCCCCGCTCCCCACCCGCTGTTCGTCCTGGTCAAGGGCGGCGTGCAGGACTGGGAAAAGCGGTAGTTTTTAGCGTTCATCGCCTCCCACGCGCTCCTGCCGAAAACACCAAAGGGCGCGGAAGGAGACCCTGTGGGGGAAAACTCCCCATGGCTGGGAAATTACAGGCTTAAGCCCGAACCGTCTTAGCCAACAAAACAAAAGCCCCGGCAGAGTTTCCTGCCAGGGGCTTGTTTCATTCTTCACGGGCTCCGATGGCTAAACGGACTAAGGCAAAGCTCCTGTCAAAGTCCATATGGTGCCGGAGTCCATACTTTGGTTCAGTATGGAAACAGTCGCATGCGTTGCTCCCCTTTGATTGGCTGGATCTCCGGTGACCAGCACAGACGCGGCAATCACTCCCGCTGCTACGGTTTGCGACCCGATTTGAACTTGAAGGTTCGTGTCCCCTGCCGCGGTTCTTCCCTGCATGTCAAGTCGTGCAACGCCGCTCCTATGCAACGTACCGGCTCCGCGTCCCAGATCCGCAAACGTCAGCAGGTTGATCACAGCCTGACAATCTACTCTTTCCCGCGCATTGGGGACATATCTTCCTCTAATCTGGTTACCGGTATTTGTCTTCGTCAAAGGCATGATGACCTCTTTTGTTACAAGAAATCAGTGGAATCAACTTCACTCCGCCGTTGCGGCTTACGCTTTCCCCGTATCGACAACTGCCGGCGTAAGTTTATTATTCAACTCATCCATTGAAAGACCACTCATTTTTGTGAGAAGCGATTGGATTTGATCCCGTTGTTTCGCCACCTGAAAAGGATTCATCTCCCAATCCTCATCCATATAGTTGCACTGGAAGTCGATCTCAGTCACCGTGGCTTTGTGCATGGACATCTGCCATGTTCTTGTGTTTATTTTGAGGTAAAACAGGCGCAGATGGGGAAGTTTGATGTCCATTCCGGGCACTTCCTCGAAAGTGTACATGAACAGCAGGTGGTCTACTGTTTTTAATTGATCGTTGAACTCAATCTTCTTCAAAGACTCTACCACTGACTTCAAGACCCCATCCAAGGCTATCAATGTGGCCTTTGGGAACGAAAAGGCCTTAAACAGGTCGCTTAAAAAATCCAAGTGGAATTCCATTCTCTTGTAGGTCTTGGTGATCGACTGTGCCGTTTGATTGCGGAGGTTCAGAAAGCCGCCCATGGCCGATGTGGTAACATAGTTCAGCGCGCTGGCGCATGCCTGCGTAAAGGCAGCCGCTTCCGTTTTATTGCTGATGTCGTATGCCTTGTTGCCATGGTCGGCATACACTTTTTGCATCCCGTAGACGTTTATGAAACTGTTTAGCAACAATATGTCTTGAAGGTGTTGCCAGTCGTCGGGGGTAATGTCGTTGTTATCAACGGCGGCGATGCTGGTTGATCCGGGAGCCTTGCTTTGGTCGTCCAGCATTTGTGCAAGTGTCTTGGGTGCGTCCGAGCACGCAGCTTCAAGCGCCATCATCGCCATGGTGTGCAAGGGAGAAGTCCTCTCGTCGAGCCTCTCCGAAGGCGATGTTTTGAGACGAGTTTGAAGCAAACTGTAAAGGCTTGTTACTGAATAATTGGTAGATTTCATGACGTTCTCCTAGTGGTAAAATTATATGAATAAATATTCACAATTAGTTTTTATATAGACCATGCGACCACCCGAAGCAATACTGATCTTGCAAAAAGTTTCCCCCTCCGGCCGCCGGAGGCGTCAAAAAAGGCCGGACCGGTGCGCATGCACCGGCCCGGCCTCATTTAATTGCGTATGCGGGGCTACGACTTGACGCCGGTGCCGGTATAGCGGGCCGGGTCGTCGAGGGTGGACAGGGTTTCGCCCCTGGCCACCTTGTCGCGCAGGTATTTGGGCGGGCTCATGAGCCCGCGCAGGGCGATGCCGTCAAAGAACCGAAGTTCGCCGTCCACGTTTTCCGCCAGGAAGGCGTTCACCTTGGCGGGTTCCGGGTCGGTATCCAGCGGCTTGAGCGCGCCGAGGGCGAAGCCGAGCGGGACCACGTAGGTGGGGGTGCAGGAGAAGAAGTGGGTGACGTTCTCGAACACGGTGCCCAGGGTGCGCACGATGCGCGCGTGGCCGTCGTCGAACGGGGGCGTGACCGGCCCCGCCTGGATGACGAACACGCCGCCCGGGGCCAGGGCCTCGCGGCAGGTGGTGAAGAACTCTTTGGTGAAGAGATTCATGGCCGGACTGTCCTCGAGCGGGTCGGACAGGTCGCAGATGATCACGTCCCAGGAGCCGCCCTCCTTTTCGAGCACTTCGAAGGCGTCGCCGAAACGGATCTCGGCGCGCGGGCTCTGGAAGCAGCCCTGGTGGATGTTGCCCAGGTGCTCCTGGCAGGCGTCGTAGACGACCTTGTCGATCTCGACCTGGACGGCCTTGGTCACGGACTTCCACTTGAGGACCTCGCGCACGGCCCCGCCGTCCGCGCCGCCCAGGACCAGTACGCGCGACGGCGCGCCGTGCTGGTACAGGGCGGTGTGGACGAGCGGCTCGTGGTAGAGGAACTCGTCGCGCTCGGAGACCTGCCACTTGCCGTCCAGGACCAGGCCAGCGCCGAAGGTCTTGGAGCGGACGATGGACATCTCCTGGTATTCGGTCCGCTTGAATTCGAGGATCTGCTCCACCCCATGGAGGTGGACGTCGTCCTCGGTCATGTATTCGGTAATCCAGTAATCGCTACTCAGCCTCGAACCTGCCACAGCGTCGCCTCCTCTTTCGGGGTCAGGGGATGGTGGCACCCGCAGCCGTTGCCGCGCGGCAGCACGGTCAGGGTATGGTCGGCGGCCTGGAATTCGCGCACGAAATACTCGCAGGCGACCCGGGGCTTGGCGGTTTCGCCGCAGGTGAAGATATCCACGGCCGCATAGCCCGATTCGGGCCAGGTGTGGATGGAAATATGGGATTCCGCGAGCAGGGCCAGGGCGGTGACTCCCTGGGGCTCGAACTTGTGACTTGTGATGTCGAGCAGAGTGGACATCGCCCGCTGGGAAGCGGCGATCATGGTTTCGAGAATGAGTTGCTCGTCGTCGAGCAGATGGGAAGGACAACCTTTGAGTTCAAGAATACAATGCACACCGACAGTGTTCATTCATCAACACCTCGTGATTAAATGGTTTAGTGACCGAAACACCTCCTTGCCTTACGGGCCGGGCCGTTTGCCCCGCCTTCAACTAAACACATAAAACCCCCTTGGTACGGTTGGCCCGCGCCGACATGGCGCGAACCCGGCGGGAGCCGCATCCGGGGGGGTGCATTCCCCAGGGGCGTCCCGCGCGCCCGCCGTAGTTCGGATCGGTCAATCCTCGCTGACGGCGAACCATTGGATGGAGCTTGTACGCAAGAATTTCGCGAATGCAAGCACTATTTTCCGCTTTCCCGGGATTGTGACCAAATCCAGGCCGGGCAAAGGCTCTCGCCGCGCCGCAATGCGTCCGGTCCGCACTTTTTTTCATGGTCCGCCGGGTGCGGTTGTGCTAGGGGAAACGATATGAAATCCTATCGCAAAGAACTCTTTTTCGAGGTCCCGACGCGCCGGGCGTTCGTGAACATTACCGAGGACGTGGAGGCCTGTCTGCGCGAATCGGGCATCCGGGAGGGGCTGTGCCTGGTCAACGCCATGCACATCACCGCCTCGGTCTTCATCAACGATGACGAGCCGGGCCTGCACCAGGACTACGAGGTCTGGCTGGAGAAGCTGGCCCCGCACGAACCGGTCTCGCAGTACCGGCACAACGGGTACGAGGACAACGCCGACGCGCACATGAAGCGCCAGGTCATGGGCCGCGAGGTGGTTGTGGCCGTAACCGAAGGCCGCCTCGACTTCGGCACCTGGGAGCGCATCTTCTACGGCGAGTTCGACGGCCGCCGCAGAAAACGGGTCCTGGTCAAGATCATCGGCGAATGACCCCCGCCGAATATCCTTGACCTCTGCCGCCCGCCTTGATTAATGAGACAACCACGCGCGCCAGTAGCTCAGGTGGATAGAGCATCGGCCTTCTAAGCCGACGGCCGTGGGTTCGAATCCTACCTGGCGCACCATGGAATCTCGAGGACTTGCAGTTGCGGCTGCAAGTCCTTTTTCTTGGGACGGCTGGAACCCCGGCATGCGGCTGGCGGCGGATTTCGAGAAAAAAGGGGCGGGACCTTGCGGTCCCGCCCCTTTGGTTTGGTTGTTCGGATCGTCTAGAAGCGTTCGAAGTCGTCCTGGTCGTCCATGCCCATTTCGAGGGCCAGGCCCTTGGGCTGGGCCGGGGCGGGCTTGCCTCGGGTGATGGCCGGGGCGGACTTTCTCCTGACCACCTTGGTGGTGGAGGCGTAGCGGGAGCCGCCTTCCTCCACGTGGAAGAAAGCCATGACTTCCTGCAGGTGCCTGCCCTGCCCGGCCAGTTCCTGGCTGGTGGAGGCCATCTCCTCGGACGCCGAGGCGTTCTGCTGGATGACGTTGTCGAGCTGGGCGATGGCCTGGTTGATCTGGGTCGCGCCCGCGTTCTGCTCGTTGCTGGCCGCGGTGATCTCCTGGACCAGCATGGCGGTCTTTTCGATATCCGGGACCAGCAGCTTGAGCATCTCGCCCGCCTTTTCGGCGACCTCCACGCTGCTGCTGGACAACTCGCTGATCTCCGAAGCGGCCTCGCCGCTCCGTTCGGCCAGCTTGCGGACCTCGGCGGCCACGACCGCGAAGCCCTTGCCGTGCTCGCCCGCACGGGCCGCCTCGATGGCCGCGTTCAGCGCCAGCAAGTTGGTCTGCCGGGCGATTTCCTCGACGATGGAGATCTTCTCGGCGATGCTGCGCATGGACACCACGGTCTTTTCCACGGCCTCGCCGCTGACCCGCGCGTCATTGGCCGCCTTGGTGGCCAGGGTGTCGGTCTCCTGGGCGTTCTGGGCGTTCTGGGCGATGTTCGAGGTCATCTCCTCCATGGACGAGGTGATCTCCTCAATGGAGGCGGCCTGCTCGGTCGCGCCCTCGGACACGGACTGCGACGAGGCGGACAGTTCGGTGCTGCCGTCCGCCACGCTCTCGGAAGCGGACTTGACGTCCACGACCACGCCCTTGAGCTTGTCGGCCATGTTCTTCAGGGTTCTGGAAAGCGCGCCGATCTCGTCCTTCTGCTTGACGTCGATGCGGTTGTCCACGAAGTCGCCGCCCGCGATCTTCTCGGCGAAGGCCACGGCCTTGCGCACCGGCGCGACCAGACTGTTGGCCAGGAACCACAGGACCAGACAGGCCAGGACCACGATAGCCGCCCCGGCGCTGACGCCGATGACGATGTTCTCCTGCGAGTTGCTGGCCATGAATTCCGTGAGCTGCTGGGCGTCAGCAAAGACCACGCCGCGGTCGACCTCGATCAGGATGCCCCAGGGCGTCCCGGTCCGGCCCAACTGGATCGGGGCGCTGACGTCGACGTTCTCCTTGTCCGGAGCCATGTCCACATAGGACTTGCCGCCCTGGATGCTGTCCACGACCGCTTTCCAGTCGCCCTTGTAGACGTCCTTGAGCGGCTTGCCCACCGCTTCGGGGTTCTGGCTGTCTGCGACCATGATGCCGAGATAACTGACGACCTGCACGTGGGCCTTGCCGTCATACAGGGATTTGGCCACTTCCTCGCTCAGCTGCTGGATGAACTTGAGCCGCAGGTCGGTGCCGGCGATGCCCAGGAACTTCCCGTCGAGCATGATGGGGGCGGACATGGTGGTCAGCCACTCCTGGCGGCCCTGCACTATGTAGGGGAAGGGATCAAGGATGTTTTCCTTGTGCCGCTGGCGGGGGAACAGGTACCAGCCGCCCTTGGTCACCCCGTTGGGATGCTTCGAGGCGTCCTCGTAGCCGACCAGGGCCTGGCGCGCGATGCGGCCGTTCTCGTCCCGGTTCCAATAGGGAACGAACCGCCCGGTTTCGTCGTGTCCCGTGGAGTTGTTCCCGGCATGGAGGGAATCCTTGCCGTCCAGGGCGTTGGGCTCCCAGGCGCTGTAGGCGCCCAGGAATTCCGGGTTGTTCTCCAGGACCCTGAGCAGGATGTCGTTGAACGCCGCGCGCAGGTCGAAGGTGGCCCCGGCGCCCGAGGCCTTCCTGACGGCATTGAAGGCGTCGGCGATGGTCCGCGCGCTGTCCAGGTTGATGTTCAGCTTCTGGCTGATGTTCCCGGCCTCGCGCTGGGCAATGGCCGTCAGGCTCTGGCGCGTCTGTTCCTCGATAAGCTCATTGACCTTGGCACCCACGAACCGCTCCGATCGCGACTGGGAAATCATCTGGATGCCGACCAGCACCACGACGGTTGTAAGGAGGCACCCTCCGGCCATGACGACAATTTTGGTCTTGATGGATTTGAACTGCATACTCCCACCTGCTGTTTGGGCGGAATCCCCACCGACGCCAAGGCCGGTTCGACCCACCGATAGTCTCATATGCGCCGACAATACCCGCAGTATTCGCCCGTAGCTATTATTATATCGCAACGGTGATATGCCGTTTTTCACCGGTGCCGCCTGGGCCCGGACACAGGAACGCCACGGAGGAATGGTCTTCCGGGGCGTCGTTCCGCCTGTCGCCCGCGAACGGGCCTACCGCTCGTCGCTGGCCCTGTAGCGGTCCAGCCAGTGAGCGTAGGACTCGGGCAGGGTGGACCAGCCCGGGTTCTCAATGCCGTAGGCCTTGGCCAGGGCGTAGGGATAGTGCGGGTTGGCCAGGTGGCGGTGGCCGAGCATGACCAGGTCGAGCTGCTCCTTGGCCAGGACGTCTCGGATGATCTCCGGGGTGTCCACGCTCCAGGCCGCCGACACCGGGATGCCGACCTCCTTTCGGATGCGGGCCGCATAGGGCACGACCAGGGCCGGGCCCCACGGGATGTTCGCCTCCGGGGTGGAGAAGCCCAGGCTGACGTCGAGCAGGTCCAGGCCGAGGGCCTTGAAGTCCCTGGTCAGGCGTATGGCGTCGGCGACCGTCTCCTCGTCCCGGCCGTCGAACTCGATGACCCCGAGGCGGGCGGCCAGGGGCAGCCGTTCGGGCCAGACCTCGCGGACGGCGGCCAGGGTCTCGCGCAGGAACCGGCCGCGCCCGGCCAGGTCGCCGCCATACTCGTCCGTGCGCTTGTTGGCGTGCACCGACAAAAAGCTCTGGCCCAGGTAGCCGTGGGCGAAGTGCAGCTCCAGCCACTCGAACCCGGCGTCGCGGGCGCGGCGCACCGCGCCGACGAAGTCCGCCTGGACGCGCCGGATGTCCTCAAGGGTCATCTCGCGGGGCACGCGCGGCAGGTTCACGCCGAAGGGCACGGCCGACGGGGAGATGGGCTGCCACGCCCTCGGGTCGTCCTCGGCCATGTGGTCGTCGCCCTGCCACGGCACGTTGGCGCTCGCCTTGCGGCCCGCGTGGCCGAGCTGGATGCCGGGTACGGCCCCGGCCCGCTTGATGCTCGCCGCGATCTTCGCCATCTCCCCGGCCTGGGCCTCGTTCCACAGGCCAGTGCAGCCCGGGGAGATGCGCCCCTCGGGCGAGACCGCCGTGGCCTCCACGATGACCAGCCCGGCACCGCCCCGGGCCAGGGACGGATAGTGGATCTCGTGCCACTGGTTGGGCACTCCGTCCACGGCCTGGTACTGGCACATGGGCGGCACCACGATGCGATTGCGCAGGGTGACGTCCTTCAACGTGAATGTATCGAATGCGTTGGCCATGATTCCTCCGATATGTTCTGTCGGGTTGTTGTCGTGTCTGCGGGGCGCGCCGGGCACCGGCCGGGAAACGTCCTTACCGCAAGGTTAGGCCCAAGCGGCGGCCTTGTCACGGCCAATCCGGGAAAAAAGGGGAAGGTCGGCGAGGGCCGGGAACCGTCACGCGCCGGACAGGAGGATGGAGATGACCGTGGTGTCGTCCTCGTCCGAGGTGTCGAGGCGCAGGACGTAGCCCATGGCGTCGGCCATGAGCTTGGAGGAGTAGGTGCCGAGCCCGGTGCCGCGCTTCTTGCCCCAGGTCTTGTACTTCTCGAAGAACTGGTCGCGGATCTCCGCCGGAACCGCTCCCCGGTTGCGGATGCGGATCTCCCGGCACGGAACGCCCTCGATGCGCACCTCCACGGAACCGCCGTCGGGCGAGGCGTCCACCGCGTTGGCGATGAAGTTGGAGAGCATGTGGTAGAGCAGGTCCTTGTCCGACCGGATGCGGCAGTCCACGCCGCAGGCCGCCCGCTCCACGGACAGGTCCAGGGAGATGTTCTTGGTCCGGGCCGGGCCGGCGTGGTCCTCGAGGACCATCTGCACCACCTCCAGGGCATCCACCTCGGCCGGGGCGTACTCGTAGACCCCGGTCTCCATCTTGAACAGGTCCAGGGAGTGGTTGACCATGTCCAGGATCCGGTACCCCGTGCTCTCGATGAGCCGCACCAGGGTCTCCTGCTGTTCGGTCAGGTTCCCTTCCTCCAGGAGCAGCTGGGGGATGCCGATGACCCCGTTGAGCGGGCTCTTGAGATCGTGGCGCATGATCTGCTCCACGTCCTCCTTGAGCTTTTCCAGGGCCTTGCGGTCGGTGATGTCCTCGAAGGTGGCCACAAAATTGACCAGCGCGCCCTGCCGGTCGGTCACGGGCGCGATCATGACGTGCTCCCAGAACCGGTCGCCCCGGCCGTTGCGGCGGGACACGTCTCCCTGCCACAGGCGGCCCGCCCGCAGCGCCTCTCCGGCCTCGCGGACCACGGGGTCCAGCTGGTCGTCCGCCAGGAACAGGGCGATGTCGCGGCCCAGGGCGTCCGCGCCGGTGATCTCCTGGCGCCCGTAAAAGGCCGGGTTGCCGTATTCGATGATCCCGTCGATGGAGGCGACGACGATGCCGATGGGGCTGCTCTCCACGGCCCGCTGGAGCTGCCTGAGTTCACGCTCGTGGAGCTTGCGCTCGGTCACGTCCCGGTCCACGCCCCGATACCCGGCCACCCGGCCCTCGGCGTCGAGAATGGGCACGCTGCGCGTCTCCATGACCACCTCCCGCCCCTCGAGGCCCAGGAAAGTGTTCTCGCGATGCACCGCCGCCCCGCTCCTGGCGGCCTGGCGGAAAGCCTCGCGCGCGGGCCCGGCATGGTCGGCGGACATGAAGTCGAACGGCGTCATGCCGAGCATCTCTTCCGGGCCGTAGCCGAGGATGGCCGGGGCCAGGGGGCTGACGTAGGTGTAGCGCAGCTTCCCGTCCACCTCCCAGATGAGGTCCCGGGAACTCTCCACCAACCCCCGGAACTTGGTCTCCGAATCCTGCAGGGCGCGGAAAAGCACCGTGTGCGGCGCGGTGATGCCAGTGGCCACCAGGGCCCGGTAGATGAAATAGAAGGAAAAGAGCTTGAAATAGTGGCCCACCAGGTTCGAGAAGCCGTAGTTGCTGATGTAGAAGGTGAAGGCCAGCTCCGAGCAGATGGTGAACACCAGGGACCAGACCAGCCAACGGTGGACCACCGGATCGAACCGGTCGCGCATGCGGAAGAGCAGCCAGGTGGCCGCCCCGAGGATCAGGCAGATGATGTACTCGCTGATCTTCTTGAACGCGGTCAGCCCGGTCCCGTCAACAAAGCAGACCGGGAATATCTTCCACCAGAAGATGGCCGCCACGATCACGGCGGTGATGGCGAAATAGGCCGAGAAGACCCGGACCGCGTTCACGGACCGGCTCTCCCTGAGGAACCAGAAGGCGGCCAGCAGGGAGAGGCTCTCCATGTAGCGCGTGGCTATCCACACCTGGTTGGCGTAATAGTCGTAGTCGGTGAAGATGCCCATGCCCTTGTAGGACATGGTGTGCAGGAGGTCGAGAAAGGCGACGAACAGGTAGGCGATGGCCAGGAAGAGCAGGTAGTTGCTTTTGATGTAGTAGCGCGAGTTCCAGCCGATGGTGAAGATGCCGAAGGCGACCACGATGGAGAACATCTCGACCATGGTATGGAAGAGGAGGTAGTTCCGGAGGCTGGCCAGATAAAGCCCGAGCAGAACGATAACGGCGAGAGTCACCTTGAAGAGAAGGGATGTGGACTTCGTGTGCAAGATTTCCTCGGAGGTTGCGGCGCTGTTCTTCGCTCCCGGCAAACGGGGATCAAGCATCCTTATACGGAATCCGGATGGCAATGTACAATTATAACAGGGGCGCTTTGGCGACATGAACGTTGCAGGAATGCGCCATGTCCATTCAGGCCCGCCTCCTCGCCCCGCATCCCGGCGCCCGGCCCGCCCGGGCCGCGGCCCGTCATCCGCCCGGCAATTCTTCGTTTTCCCAATGCAAAATCGACGGAAACGTATTGCCTCGTTTCTTTCACTTTGTTACATGGTTGTGACATTTGTGTTACATTTTAGTGACGCAAACCGGGGATCCCTTGGGATCACGCCACCGAACCAGACAACTTTCGAGGAGAACGACAATGAAACGGTTCACCATGTTTCTCGTGCTCGCCTTTGCGCTCGGCATGGCCACCGCCAGCTTCGCCAAGGGCCGCCTAGTCATCTACTGCTCCAACGAGCCCTTCGCCTGCCAGGCCGTGGCCGACGCCTTTGCCGAGAAGTACGGCGTCAAGGTCCAGATGACCCGCTCCGGGTCCGGGTCCACCTACGCCAAGATCCTGGCCGAGAAGGACAACCCCAAGGGCGACGTCTGGTACGCGGGCACGCTCGATCCCCACTCCCAGGCGGGCGTGAACGGCCTGCTCGAATCCTACGAGTCCCCCATGCTCAAGGAGATCAAGCCCGAGTTCCAGAACCCGGCCACCTCCAGGCAGCACCACTCCGCAGGCGTGTACGCGGGCGTGCTCGGCTACTCGGTCAACACCGAGGTTCTCAAGGAGAAGGGGCTGCCCATGCCGCACTCCTGGGCCGACCTGACCAAGCCCGAATACAAGGGCACCATCCAGATGGCCAGCCCGCAGAGCTCGGGCACGGCCTACACCGTGCTGGCGACCATGGTCCAGATCATGGGCGAGGACCAGGCCTTCGAGTACATGGCCAAGCTGCACAAGAACATCAACCAGTACACCAAGTCCGGCTCGGCTCCGGGCAAGGCCGCCGCGCGCGGCGAGACCATGATCGGCATCGGCTTTTTGCATGACCACGCCCTGCAGAAGGCCAACGGCTTTCCGCTGGAACTGGTCGTGCCCACCGAGGGCACCGGCTACGAAATCGGCGGCCTGTCCATCATCAAGAACTGCCGCAACATGGACAACGCCAAGCTGTTCGTGGACTACATGCTCAGCGCCGAGGGCCAGGAGGTGCCCCAGCGCGTGAAGATGTTCCAGGTCCCGACCAACGTGAACGCCGCGGTGCCGCCCGAGGCCATCCGCCTGGATCAGGTCAAGCTCATCGACTACGACTTCGTCAAGTACGGCTCCGAGGAGATGCGCGCCCACCTGATCGACCGCTGGGTCGTGGAAATCAAGCCCCTGGAGCGCTAGACCTCCGCAGCGAAACCGTCCGCAATGCACATGAAAAAACACACCGCTCCGGGAGAGGTCGGCCCCTGGGTCATCCTCTCCTGGGTGGCGGTCGCCCTGCTCGCCTACTGGCTGCTGCCCTGGGTCGCCCTGGACTACGGACTGACCGACTCCACCTGGGAGGAGATCGTCGAAGCCCTGGGCTGGAAGTACAGCAGCCTGACGCTGGCCGTGCCCGCCTATCTCTGCCTGATCGCCCCGTTCGCCTTCGCCCGCCTGTCGCCCAGGGGGCGGGGCTGGTTCCTGACGACGGCGGCCGGGGTCGGCATCGCCGCCATCCTCTACGCCTTCATCGACACGCACACCTCCATCGGCCTGGGCGCGGGCGTGGTCGTCATGTCCCTGGCCACCCTGGGGGCCATCGGCCTGTCCGAGCTCGGCTTCCAGCGGGGCGACACCTTCATCGCCGGGGCCGTGATCTTCGTCATCCTCATGGTCGCGGCCTTCATCTTCTTTCCGGTCTGGGAGATCTTCAACCGGCTGATCTTCGACGAGGCGGGCCACATCGACCTGCTCCAGTTCTTCAAGATCGCCACGGTCCACGGCATCGGCCGGGTCATCTGGAACACCCTGCGCCTGGCCTTCTCCGTGGGCGCGGCCACCACCCTGTTCGGCCTGCTCTTCGCCCTGTACGCCGTGCGCGCCACGACGAGGCTGCGCTACCTGATCCGGGTCTTCTACATCCTGCCGATCATCACCCCGCCCTTCGTGGTCGGCATGTCCCTGATCCTGCTCTTCGGCCGGGCCGGGATGATCAACGACGCGCTCATGTACCTGATCGGACCCCACGGCGTATTCACCCCGGAGAACGCCGCCTGGTTCTTCGAGCGGTCCGGGTACATATACGGCTTCACCGGCATCTTGGTGGCCCAGGTCCTGTCGCTCACGCCCATCAGCTACATGGTCATCTCGGGCATGCTCACCTCCATCAATCCGGCCATGGAGGAGGCCTCCCTGACCATGCGCGCCGACCGCTGGCAGACCCTGAAAAACGTCACCCTGCCCCTGCTGCGCCCGGCCATCGCCAACGCCTTCCTGCTGGGCATGATCTCGTCGGCCGCCGACTTCGGCAACCCGCTGGTCCTGGGCGGCGAGTACGACGTCCTGTCCACGGAAATCTATTTCTCCATCGCGGGCTCGCAGCTCGACTTCACCAAGGCCGCCGCGCTGGGCCTGATCCTGTTGCTTCTGTCCCTGACCGTCTTTCTGATCCAGAAAAAATGGGTGGGCAAGCGGTCCTACGTCACGGTCACGGGCGTGGAGACCTCGGGCAACGTCACCCCGCTGCCGCGCGGCCTGCAAAAGGCCCTGACGGGCTTCATCGGTTTCTGGCTCGTCCTGGTGGGCGTGCTCTACGTGTCCATCTTCCTGGGCGGCTTCGTCCGCCAGTGGGGCGCGGACTACACCCTGACCATGAAGCACCACGCCGAGCTGTGGCTGAACGGCTTCTCGTCCGGGGCATGGCCGTCCTTCTTCCACTCCGTGACCTACTCGGTCATCGCCGCGCCCCTGACCACCCTGCTCGGCATCCTCATCGCCTTCATCCTGACCCGGCGCACCTTCCCCGGCCGGGCGGTCATCGATTTCGGCACGGTGCTCATCTTCGCCATCCCGGGCACGGTCATCGGCGTGGCCTACATCCTGGCCTACAACACCCCGCCCATCGAGCTGACCGGCACGGCGGCCATCCTGATCATCACCATGGCCATCCGGGCCATGCCCGTAGGCATACGCGGCGGCATGTCGGCGCTGAGCCAGATCTCGACCAACCTCGAAGAGGCGTCCCTCCTGCAGCGGGCAGGCAGCTTCCGGACCCTGCGTTCGGTGCTCCTGCCGCTGCTCAAATCGACCATCGTCTCGTCCATGGCCTACAGCTTCATCCGGGCCATGACCACGGTGTCGGCGGTCATCTTCCTGGCCACGGCCGGGACCGACGTGGCCACCACCTACATCCTCTCCCGGGTGGAGAGCGGCGAGACCGGCGTGGCCGTGGCCTACGGCTCGGTCCTGATCCTGACCATGCTCATTTTCACCCTGCTCGTGCAGGCCTTCACCGGCAGGTCCAAGACCGACCGCCAGGTGGAAACAACCCGAGGCTGACATGAACGAAAGCTCCATCAAGGTGACCCTGGAAAAGGTCTCCAAGCACTTCGGCAAGGTCCGGGCCGTGGACGAAATCGATATCGAGTTCGCCCCCGGCACCCTGACCACCCTGCTCGGCCCGTCCGGCTGCGGCAAGACCACCCTGCTGCGCCTGGTCTCGGGCCTGGAGCCGGTCACCTCGGGCCGTATCCTGTTCGGCGACGAGGACGTCACCAAGCTGTCCGCCACCCGGCGCGACGTGGGCATGGTCTTCCAGTCCTACGCCCTGTTCCCGCACATGACCGTGGAGCAGAACGTGGGCTACGGCCTGACCGTCATGAAGCAGCCCCGGGACCGGATCCGCGAGCGGGTCCGCGAGGTCCTGCGCATGGTCGACATGGACGGCTACCAGAGCCGCTACCCCAACGAGCTGTCCGGCGGCCAGCAGCAGCGCGTGGCCGTGGCCCGGGCCATGATCCTGTCGCCCAAGGTCCTGCTCTTCGACGAGCCGCTCAGCAACATCGACTCCAAGCTGCGCCGGAGCATGCGCGACGACATCCGCCGCCTCCAGCAGGACTCGGGGATCACCTCCATCTACGTGACCCACGACCAGGCCGAGGCCCTGGCCGTGTCCGACGAGATCATCATCATGCGCAAGGGGAAGATCGAGCAGAAGGGCGAACCGCGCTCCCTGTACCACAAGCCCGAGACCGCGTTCGTGGCCAACTTCATCGGCGAGTCCAACTTGGTCCGGGGCGAGTTGTCCAGCCGGGGCGGAAACAAGGTGGTCACCTTCGGCGACGCCGAGGTGGAGCTGCCGTTCAACGACCGCACCGATCACGTGGACGGCCCGGTCAGCCTGTCCCTGCGGCCCGAGGTCATCGAGATCGTGCCCAAGGAGGAAGACGCGCCCCACGCCCTGTCCGGGGTGGTCCGCCAGAACGCCTACATGGGCCCGGTCATCGAGTACACCATCGACACGGACTGCGGCCCGGTGTTCACCCGCGCCCCGGCCTACGCGGGCCTGTTCCGGCCCGGCGACGCGGTCCACGTGCGCGTGCGCCCGGACGAGGTCATCATCATCCCCGAGAACGGGAACAACGCGGAAGCCTCCTGACCATGGCCATGGATTTCGCGGTCCTCTTCGACATGGACGGGGTCCTGTTCGACTCCGAGCCCATTCATGAGCGGATATTTTCGGAATATGCCGAGGAACTCGGCTTCGCCTTCCCGCCCGACGAGTACGTCCGGCTGATCGGCACCTCCAGCGTCAGCCAGTGGCGGTTGATGAAGGAACGCTTCGCCCTCCCCGGCACGCCCCAGGAGCTGTCCGACGCCAAGATGGAACGCTACAAGGCCTTCCTGCGCGCCGCCACCGGGCTCGACCCCATCCCCGGCGTGCCGGAGCTGCTGGCCGGGCTGCGCACCGAAGACGTCCCCTTCGCCCTGGCCTCGTCCAACACCACAGACGTCATCGAGGCCACGCTCTCGGCCATCGGCCTCACGCCGCTCTTCGTCACGTATGTGGGGGGAAACGACGTGACCGTCGCCAAGCCCGCGCCGGACATCTTCCTGCTGGCCGCCCAGCGGCTGGGCGCGGACCCGGCCCGCTGCGTGGTCATCGAGGACTCGACCAACGGCATCCTGGCCGCCCGGCGCGCGGGCATGACCCCGGTGGGGTTCGAGAACCCCAACTCGCCGGGCCAGGACCTGAGTGGGGCCGCCCTGAGGGTGTCCACCCTGGCCGGGCTGACCCCGGCCCGCCTGCTCGCGCTATTGCCGGACTAGGCCGGGCTAGAACTTCTCGAAATCCTGGTCGTCGCCCATGTCCAGGGCCAGACCGGCGCCCTTGCTCCCGGCACCGCGCCCGGCCTTGGTCGGAGCCGCGGGCAGAGACTTGGCGTTCGACCGCCGGGCCACCACCGTGGCCCGGCCGCCCGACGCCACCTTGAAGAAGGTCATGGCCTCGGCCAGGGCCTGGGCCTGGGCGGACAGTTCCTCGCTGGTGGAGGCCATTTCCTCCGAGGCCGAGGCGTTGCCCTGGACCACGTCGTCCAGCTGGGTGATGGCCGCGCCGATCTCGTTCACGCCCTTTTCCTGCTCCAGGGAGCTGGAGGCGATCTCCTGGATCAGCTCGGCCGTGCGCCCGATCTGCGGCACCAGCTCGTCGAGCATCCGCCCCGCCTTGTCGGCCACGCCCATGGAGGCCGCGGACAGGTCGCCGATCTCCTCGGCCGCCTTGCCGCTGCGTTCGGCCAGCTTGCGGACCTCGGCCGCGACCACCGCGAACCCCTTGCCGTGCTCCCCGGCTCGGGCCGCCTCGATGGCCGCGTTCAGCGCCAGCAGGTTGGTCTGGCGGGCAATCTCCTGGATGATGGTGATCCGCTCGGCAATGGACTTGAGCGCGCCCATGGCTTCTTCCACGGCCTGGCCGCTCTCCCTGGCCCCCGAGGCCGCCTTGCTGGCGATGGCCTCGGTCTCCTGGGCGGAACGGGCGTTGGTCCGCACCCCGGCGCTCATTTCCTCCATGGAGGCGGAAATCTGTTCGATGGACGCGGACTGCTCCACCACGGACTGGGACAGGGACTGGGCCGAGGCGGACAGCTCCTCGCTGCCTGCGGACACGCTGTCCGTGGCCGCGTTCACGTCGGCCACGACCTTGTTCAGCCGGTCGGCCATGCCGGTCAGGGCGGCGGCCAACTGGCCGACCTCGTCATTCTGGTGCAGGTCCACCGTGGCCGTCAGGTCGCCGGTGGACACGATGTGGGCGAACTCCATGCCCTTGCGCAGCGGCCCCACGATGCCCCGGGCGATGATCCAGGCCAGGAACACGCCGAGGAACACGGAGACGATGCCGAAGACCATGACGCCCATGCGGGTGCTGGCCGCCTTTTGCAGCATTTCCTCGTCGGTCATGATGTTCGCGGAGATGAGCTCCATGCTCTTGTTCAGCAACTCCTGGACCTTGTTCAGGGCGGGCACCGTGACCCCGGCATAGATGGCCTTGGCCTCGTCATACCCCTTGATCCGGGCGTCGTTCAGGCCGAGCACGCCGTCGATGGCCGTCAGGGTCTCCTCGCCCAGGGGCGCGGTGATGTCCCGATACCATTCCTGAGCCTTGGCCCGGTTGCCCGAAGCCAGTTCGGTGTCGATCTCGGCGGCGGATTCGTGCAGAGAGCGGTGCGGTTCGAAAATCTTCTGGACCAAGGCCCCGAACTCGGGGTCGTCCTTCATGCGCTTGGTCGTGTCCTCGGAGTAGAGCCATTTGCCGAAGGCGCACTTGTGCGGATCGGTCTGCACGCCCGTGCTCGTGCTCGCGGGATTGATGAGCGCGTCCTTGACCGTGCCCATCCAGCGCAGGTGGTCGAGCTTCTTGTCGCGCAAAAAAGACCCCAGCTCCACATCGGCCGGGGCATACTTCTTGGCGATCTCCACCGCCGATTCATGCAGCGTGTTGTGATAGTTCTCGATCTCGGCCATGAGCGGCTTCAGCCCGGGAACCAGTTTCTCGGCCTCGAGCCGGGCATCGCTGTAAAACCATTTGCCGAAAGCGCACTTGTGCGGATCGGTCTGCACGTGAAGCTCGTTCACGTTGGTATTGGTCAGCAGTTCGTTGACCTTCTCCGACCATTTGAGGTGGTCCACCACCTTTTGCGTGAAATTCCCGCGCAGCTTGTTGCCGGTAATGACTTCCTTGGCATTGCGCACGATGCCGTTGATGCCGAACAGCGCCCACCCCCCCAGCACCATCAGCAGCAACAGTATCGAACCAAACCCAATAGCGAATTTGAAGCAGAGTTTACAATCTTTCCAACCCATCGGCCACCTCCCGAACACTCGTCATTGCATACCAGACCCTTGCCCCTACGCACGAACGTGTGCCGCAAAACGGGTTTGTGCAATTATAAATCTCCGGGAAGATACGAAAATTACAGTATAGCTTATCCGTTATTCCAACTCTCGGAAGGCCGCCGGGCCGCGAGCCGGTTCAGCAGGGCGCGCACCAGTCCGTCCAGCCTGTCGCTCTCGGGCAGCCCGAGCACGGACGCGTCCGTCATCTGCCGCTCGGCCAGGCCCGCCAGGGGCGGCACGGACAGCCGCCACTCGGGCAGGCCGTCCAGCCGAGGCGGCTCCCCGCCCTGGTGCCGGTTGAGCACCAGCGCCTGGTTGTCCAGCCCCAGGTCAGCGGCCATGCGCCCGACCTCGGCCCCGGTCATGAGCGAGCGCATGGACGGCTCCGAAACCACCACCAGTCCGTCCACATGGGCCACGGTGCCCCGCCCCAGATGCTCCACGCCCGCCTCCAGGTCCACCAGCACCCACTCGTCGCGGTCCATGACGATATGCGCCAACAGCGCCTTCAGCAGCGCGTTGGCGTCGCACGCGCACCCGCCGCCCGCGTTGGTCACCGCGCCCATGACGATCAGCCGCTTGCGCCCCGGCTCCACGCCCGGCAACGGCTCGCCGCCCAGCGGCACGTCCACGGCCAGCTCCTCGGGCAAATCGCCCACCTCGGGATTGAGATTCAGAAACCCGCCCTCGTGGATGCGCTCGCGCACCAGATCGCCGCGCCGGACCAACGGCTCGGGCAGCGCGTCCGCACCCAGCCCCGAGGCCTGGCCCAGGGACAGCGCCGTGTCCGCGTCCACCAGCCAGACGTTCCTGCCGCTGCGGGCCAGCCAGTCCGCCACCCACGCACACAACGAGGTCTTGCCCACGCCACCCTTGCCCGCAAACGCTATTTTCATGGAAGATGCCTCCGGCGGCCGGGGGAAGGGGAGGAAAAACCCTTTGAAAAGGGTTGTTTCCTCCCCTTCCCCCGGACCCCCATCGCCTCGGGCGCGATCAC
>NZ_JBGLYH010000023.1:0-50246 GCF_041414475.1 Pseudodesulfovibrio karagichevae | reverse complement strand
AACGGTTGTCTCTGGCTATATCCAGTTTGACTACGCGGCGGGTCTGCGTCTTTGTGCCTTCCAAAATCGCCCGGACAAGAGGAGCGGCGAAAGGCATGCAACCTATCTTCATCTGACTACCCTCCATACTCTTTGCATTCATGTTCAACGAACTCGGGCCAAACCAGCTTGAGGAGCGTGAAGACTTCCTCGCAGGGCTTTGAGTCGGCGGCGCAGGGTTTCTCCTCGAAAAAGACGAGGCAGCCTTTCCCACACTCCCCGCAATGCTCGTATGCGATGACGTTCTTGATGGCCTCGCGCAGCCGCTCGTTCTCGGCATGGAGCGCGTCATACGCCTCTTTGGCGTCTGCCCAATGGCAATCCCTTTCCGTTCCGGCCACGGCCCTACACCTAGTGCCAACGCACGTTCCGCATATGGGATGACTCTTCATTGTCGCACTTCCTTTAATTTGCTGCGCACTTCTGGCAGGTCACACGGGGAGCGGGGAACTCCATGGCTACACGCATCCCGTTGTCCATGACCTCTTTGGCTGTCTTCTTTTGGATCGAGAGGTGAGCCCGGCAGTGCTCGCACCTTGTGTCATGGGCGAACACGAACTGAGACGGAGTTTGTTTGAAAAATGCGTCGATGACTTCCTTGGGAACATCCAGAGGATCATCGATCGTGATGTCGGTGACGGAGATGTCAACAGACACCAGAGTATCGAAGCTCACTTTGAATTTGCTGTGACACTGGGGGCACTCCCCCTCGCTTTCATACGTCGGATGTCTTCCCCACGCGGCATCTTCAATCACACTGTTGTCGTCCGGTTCGAGGAGACAAATCTCGGAATAGATGTCGGCGCCACAATTAGGACAATATTCGCTCATTGCCGTACTTCCTCTCATTATCTTGCCTAGAAAGGCACCTCATTGAATTGCATGACTTGCTCAAGGTCCTTCGTAAACTCGCCTTGCCCTTCGACCTCTCTCACTTCACATCGCGGACATGCACATTGATCTTCACTCCGTCTGGTTTTGCAACCGAACCGGCCCAAAACATGCCCACAATCAATGCAGCGCACGCGGCCAGAGGGGACAAATCCGGGGACAATACGCGGATCATTGTCGACGTAGCATTGTCCTCCGCAGCGGGGACATATGTGGATCAACTCGTGGACCAATTCAGACGTCCAGCCCCGCCATCCACAGGTGCAGTGGACCGGCAAATCGGTCACGCAAAAAGCATCTTCCATCGTCTCAGGGAAAGGAGCGGGAGAAAATACCCCCAAGAGTATAGGCTTTGAGGACTTACCAACAGCGCTTGTACCCAGATAAAGATAACAACGTTCCTTCATGGCGACTTCCTCTCATTTTCCGACTTCCCCAGCCCTGCGCAGGGCCAGGTGGTTTTCCATCCAGGTTGCGAATCCGAGGAACCAGGCGATCGGTCGATGCTCTGCCCGTTCTTGGGCCGTGCCGCGCCTATCCATGGTCGCTCCTTCGCGGGCCTTCGACCTCAACATCCGTGCGGATGCCCAGGGCGCGGATACAGGCTTCCAACTCCACCTGCCAGATCACGGCCAGCATGAAATTCCCGAAAAAGTTTTGTCTGTGCATGCCTCTATTCCCCCTCCTCCAAGGTCACCGGGTCGATCCGCATGTGGCATTTCCGTGCCTTGGCGCGGCGCGTGCACAGCGGCAGCCACGTAAAACGCCCCTCGCCCGTCCACTCCTCGGCTCGCGCGCAATCGCTTTTCCAGGACGGGCAGTCGTAGTCCTGGCAGCGCAGCCTGTCCGGCGCGAGGTCCCTGCTCTGGTTAGCCACGGTCCACCTCCTCTCTGCTCAAAAAATACCCGCAGAACGCAGCCCCCGCCCGGTTCCGCGAAAAATCACACGGCTGGCCGTCGAAGCCGGGTCGGCGGCAACGGTCACGGCTCGGGCAGCGCGAGTCGGTGCACCGGAGCGGGCGGCGGAGATTGCCGGGGCCGGGACGTCCGGGCGCGTCTTTGGGCGAAGGAACGGCGATCATGCGGCCTCCTTGGCGGGGAAGGACGGGGCCATGCGGACGAGGAAAAGGAGCATGCTGTCGTCCAGCATCCAGGTGGGGCGGCCGAAGCGCGACAAGGTCAGGCCCAGGACGTTCTGCATGAAGATGCGCAGGTCGTCGGTCCGCTTGAACTGGGAGATGGGCCCCAGCTTGCGGTTGATCCGGCGCAGCAGGATCGTGGTGTGGCCGATGCCTTCCGGGCAGTCCTGGATTTTGCGCCGCAGGACCGTGGCGATGCGCCGGGCCCGGGCGTTGTTGATCTCGATGGACAGGCTCATCATGGCCGCATCCTCGCGTCGTAGGGCAACTGCCGCCGCTTCATCGAGCGCCGGTACAACCACCAGTCGAACAGCGAAGCCACGGCCCAAGCCAGGGCCACCCCCAGCAGGGTAAACAACATCGGCAATATCTCGGCGTACCAGGTCATATCCTTCCTCCATCCGGCCCCCGGTTCGGGAGGGCGGCCGATCCGCCCTCCCTTGCCAAAGGAGCCGAGTGCCCCGCCGGTCTCAACACCCCGGCGGGAAATTCGTTACTGTCCGCTGCTGCTGAACACCGAATCGCCCATGGGCTCGAACTCGGGCTGACCGCCGATGGTGATGACCACGTCCGGCAACTTGCCCCGCAGCCGCCGGATCAGTTCCCCGGCGTCCAGGTTGTCCACCTCGGCCCGCACCTGGGCCTCGATCCCGGCGCGGATCTCGGCCGCGTTGACCAGTTCACCGGCCTTGTCCGAGGCCACGGCGAACTTGTGGCCGCACCCGTCGCCGTCCAGTATCCAGGCCGGGGACACGCCCGTCTCGTTCCATATCCTCAGCAGCCAGTCGGACGGGATCGACCCGCGCCGCTTGGCGTCGGAGATGGACGACTGCCGCACGCCGATCTTCTCGGCCAGCTGCACCTGGGTGCGCACGCCCAGCTCTTTCATGATGCGGCCCATGCGCTCCTCGAACAGGGCGCGGTCCGCTTCGGTTACGTTCTTCGTTTTCCTGGTCATAATCTTCCTTCCTCCTCGCTCCCGGTTCGGGAGGGCGGCCCATCCGCCCTCCCTTGCACGGGGTGTTCGCGCCGGTTGTCAGGCTTTCGCTCCGGCGGAAAATTCGTTACGCCCGGTCCCCGGCGGGCACGCTGTTGTCCATCCCGCCCATGGGCACCGCCCCGGCCCGCCGGTCCCGCTTGCGCGTGTCCATGAGCACCCCGTCCAGCATCAGCCCCATGATCTTCACCCGCCCCACCTCGGGCAGATACAACTCCCCTTCGGCGGCCTGCCGGACCAGCGCATCGATGCGCGCCTTGATCTCCTCGAGTTGGGTGGTCGCGTCGGGCATGGGAACCTCCTTGGGTGGGTTTTGCTACCGGTCCTCGCCGGAACATCCGGCCATGGGCCGCACGCCGTTGATCAGGGCCACGCCCTTGGTGATCACGTCCTGGACCTCGCGGATGATCCGCTTGGCCTCGGTCCGGTCGATGCGCCGCTCGCCGTCCGGGTCCGGCTCGATGTCCTGGCGCACCTCCTCGGCCACGTCGCCCAGCTCCTTCTCCAGGTCGGTCAACGTGAGCAGCAGGTCCTGCCACCCCATGGCGGCATGCTCGAAGCGCACCCCGCCCGCCTCGGCCTGGCACGCCAGCCAGTCGATCAGCAGGCTCGACCCGCAGGCCACACAAAACGCGGGCGCCATGGGCAGGCTCGGCCAGTATTCTTCGCTGGGGTTGAAAATGCGGCTGGCCACGGAAGGCGACCACCCCACCTCGGCGGCGATCTCGGCCGCGGGCTTGCCCGAGCCGGACACCATCTGGCTGATCACGTGGGACAGGGACATCTCGGTCAGGTCGATTGGCTTTCTCATGGTGTGAAACGACTCCGGTTCACAGGTTGTCAGGGCGTGAAATAAATGAAATCTATGCGACGGATAGAAATTTATGCGACGGCGCGGTCAGGCTCGTACTTGGCCAGCCGTTCGCGGAGAGACTCGACCTCGGCCAAAAGCTCGGCCTTGGACCGGGTCACGGGTGGGAGCAGGTCGTCGGGGATACCCGCGCTCCTACAGATTTTGAGCAGGTCGCTCGGGGCGCTTGGGCAGTGATACAGGTGGCCGTTGACCGTGGCGGGAGACTTGCCGTAGGTGACGGCGATGGTCTGCACAGTCACCTTCGGATGATCGATAAACCACTTTTTGAGTTCTTTCTTGCGATCAAACATTTTTTCAAATACCTTTAAAAAAATTTAACAGGGGTTCGCCATGCCCAAAAAGAAACCGGGATTCACACTGGATGAACACAAGGCTGCGGGTGAAAAAATCAAACGGGCGAGGGATCTTTTGAATGATGTCTCAGTGAGCATCTCTCGCGCATACCCGAAATCCAGCCGGGCCGGTAAAGCTAACGGTGTGCTATTCAAGACTCTGGACGCCTTTCGCACCATCAAGCATGAATTGGACGAACAGGTGGCCAGAGACTTTCCTGATCTGACACCGAGAGAATTCGGGCCCATATATTACGGCCCCTCAAAATAGGTTTCGAGGCGGTTGATCGCCGTGGCAACATCTTCCGCATCTGGCCACCCGAAGTCCCACCGCACCTTCATGGACGGCATGTCGGGTTCGGCCAAGTCCATGACCGAGGCTGTAACGACGAGTCCAGCCGCGAGGCGAGACCAAAATATGGAGACCCGGGTACGCGTCCGAAGGGGCGGCTTGCTCATCAGGACCTTAGTCCAAGAGTCGGTCTCGTCGTTCTCGTACCCGGCTTCGGCGACCACTCTGACGATCTCATCGGGAAGCTGCCCGAGAATGGTGGAGATTTTTTCCGACACGACACCCTCCTCGCTCGTTGATTGTTGCTGTCGGGTATAGGTTTGGATTAAATTTAATCCATTGTCAATGCAATTTAATCATTTTACGATTAAAATTAATATGAAGTGGCTTCAACAGTTTGAATTAATTAAAAAAGAATTTTCAGATTCACAGCGAGAGAAAGCCACCAACGCCTCTATCGCCTCTTATTTCGGGGTATCTTTAGGCAAGGTTCAGGCCTGGAAGCGCGGACAACGTCCCAGCGCTGATGACCTGGAGGTCATCTCCAGAAAGCTCGGACTGAGCCCGGAATGGTTGTTGCTCGGGGAAGGCGAGATACGGCGGTCCGCATCCTACACGCGCGAAGACGGCATGCTCGTGGGAGAGGCCAGCAAGGCCGCCCGCCACCTCGGCCCCGTGGCCGAGCGCGTGGACGGCATCGAGCGCGCCGCGCCCGGCACCCCGCTGGTGGACATGTTGCCGTTTGTGATCAAAAATTTGCGGTCCTGGTATCATACCGTGTCCGCCGCCATGCCGGACAGCCGCGCCCTGGAGCCGGAAGGCCCGACCTACGCCCAGGAAACCAACCAGCCGAACGGCCCGCCAAGGCTCCCGGGAGACAAACACACCAGGGACTAGACGAGGCTGGAGGTGGAGTCCGGCCTCGTTTACAATGGCTGCAATAATAGACAGGACGAAGTAGCCGGTAAAAAGAATACACAAAAACAAGCAGGCAAAAGGTCTATTCGACATGCTCGACTACATCCGCAAACTAATCCACGGGCCTTTCATCAAAGTTCGCAGCTTCCGTAATTCCGGCGAGGTTTACGTTTGCTACCTGCGCGAAGCCCGCTGTACGTGTCCGGATTGGAAAAAGCGGCGTTCCGCGTACAGCAAGACGGACCCGCAACGGCTGTGCAAGCATCTGGCCAGCGAATATGACCGACTCGAAAACCCGCCCAATGGGCACAACCCGGAGCAAGAAAAGCAGATTGCGCTGTGCCGCAAATACAGAGTGGGCTACCCCCTGGGGTGGATGTACCTGGAAACGCAGGACGGGCTCATGGATATCCGGCAATCGCCGAGCGACCCGGCGTGGTTCAATGTCTACCACGACGGCGATCAGTACGGTTTCAACCACGAGGAATGCCGCTGGTCCTACGGGAACCAGCCCCCGTCCGCCAAGGAAATCGTCCAGGTGCTGCTCGGCCTGCCTCCAACCCTGGCCGAGGACGCCGTGACCACGGTCTCTCGGAAGCGCCTTGACAAATGGAAACGGGATGTCGTGGGCGAATGCGAGGGAGTGACGTTCTCGGCCCGCGTCAACGGCAAGGCGAAATGGCAGCGCGGGGTGTACGACCAGGCCGGGTTCGCCCTGCACCTCGGCACCGGGGAGTTCGAGATACAACCGCGACTCCTGCACATGGAAGAGGCGCTCGCAAGCTGGCTCCGGGCCGAGTACCAACAAATCAGGGATGAAGCCGCAGCGGAAAAGAGATAAAGACAACCATGCGCAACATTCTCATCACCACCCTGCTCTTCCTGGCCCTGGCCCTGCCCGCCCTGGCCGGGGACGTCACCCTGCTCGAACCCGGCGACAGGATCGTCGCCCAGGTCCTGGCCGTGACCGACGGCGATTCGCTGGTGGTGGAGGTGCGCGGCCTGCGCATGGCCGTGCGCATGGCCGGGGTGGACTGCCCGGAGTGGAACGCCAAGGGAGGCAAGGAGGCCACGGCCTACACCACAGAGTGGATCAACCGAGGCAGGACTGTGATCCTGGAGGCCGCCCAGGACTACTACACGAAAAAGCCGGACTGCTGGGACCGCTACGGCCGCCTCCTCGCCTGGGTCTGGCGAGACGGCCACCTCCTCCAGGAGGACCTGGTCCACACCGGCCACGCCGAGATCAAGTATATCAAGGAGCACGACAAACACTATGCGCGGCTGCAGGCCGCGAAGGAGTGATGTGAGATGGGGTACAACAAGAAACAATCTTCAGATGACATTGTCGATCTGGCCGTGAAAACCATAAAAGACAAGTCGGCCTCAAAAACGGCCAAAAGTCTGGCCGGTTCGGTCATCGCCCAGGCAAACACCGGGAAACAGACCGGCAAGGAAATGGAGACAAAGGCCGCGAAGGTGCTGCAAAGTGACAAGTACAGCGATAAAACCAAGTCGCTGGCCGGTTCCGTTGTTTCGCAGTCGAACAAGGAACGATAAAACAAAAAGCTCCCGTCACCGGGGGCTTTCTCTTGCGCATCACCAGCCGCGCCTGCGGCGAGTGGCCAGGTGCGCCTCATGGCGCCGGTTGAACTCGGCGGCGGCCGCGTCGGCAAAGCGGCGGGCCATGCCTTGGATATCGGGGTCGGGCGGAAACACGGCCACGGTCCGGCCGGTCAGGTTGTCCCGGACCACGGCCCCGTCCGCGCCGTCGCGCCGGGCCTGGAATCGCTGCGGGCTGCTCATGCGGGCACTGTACCCGCAGCGGCTGGCCAGGTCTAGGGCAGCACCGCCGAGCTGGGCCGGATCCTGACCATCAACCTCGACTCCTTGGTGGCCGGATCGATGATGTCCACGCCCGTGGGCAACTGGTTGACCGTGTCCTTGACCTTGCACTCGTGGTAGTATTCGCCCGCCAGGTCCGCCGTGTCCTCCGGGGACAGCTGGAAGCCGACCGTATGGCCGCTGCTCACGGTCCCGGCCTTGGACACCAGCGGAGGACCGCCCTCGCTGGCCGCTATCACGTAGACGAAAGCCGCGCCGGTCAGGTCCGAACCCTCGCCGTCGGTGGTCACCGCCAGCTCGATGAAACACCCGGTCCCGGCCCGCAACTCGTAGGCGTATTCGATGGCCATGGTCACCCCCTATGCGGGATCGTTGTTCAGATCGAGCGAGCCGGAGATGCCGGTCACGGTGAAGTCGGCGGGGTCGGTCTTGGTGGAGCTGAGCGCGCCGTACGCCAGCATGTTCCCGGCGGTTGCGGCGTCGAACAGCGCCCAATGGGTGGCCTGACCGCCCCCGGCCACGGTCAGCTGAGGATTGTTCGACAGCGCCCGCGCGCCGTTGGCGGCCGCCGCGTAGGTCGCGGCCACGCGCGCCGCGCTCACCTCGGTGCCGGTGTCCGCCGGGTCACCGTCGAACAGGGCCGCATACAGGGACGTGTGGGCATTCAACATGGCGTTCTTCGCTACAGTGGTCCAGGGCATGATCAATCTCCTATGTTGCCGGTTAATGTGATGACCAGCCGCCGCTGCCCGGCCAGCTGGAAATTGAGGCGGCGGTTGCCCGCCAGGCGGATGACCTCGCGGATCACGGCGGTGTCGCCCTCGATGAAGATCGTTGCGCTGCCCCCGCCGGACACGGCCAGGGCCTCATAGAATTCGACCACGGCCGCCAGTTCGGCCGCACCGCCGCCGGAGATGGACAGGACGTCCTTGAATCCGATCCGGGCCGTGAGCGATGCGCTCCCGCCGCCCGAGACGGCCAGCCCGGCCTGGAACCCGACCCGGTCCGCGAGCGCCGCGCCGCCACCGCCGGACGCGCTCAGGCTGTCCAGAAAACCGACCAACGCCGCCAGCTCGGCCGCCCCGCCTCCGGTCGCGGAAAGCGCGGCCGGATAGCCGAGCCGGGCCGTGAGGGATGCGCTCCCGCCGCCGGAAACGGACAGGGCTTCGTCGAAGTTGACGGGCGAGCCCCCGCCGGACTCGATATCGGCGTACATGGAGAGCCGGTAGCTCGCCACCTTGATGTCGACCCACGGATCGGCGTAGGTCCCCCGGAACGCTCCGTTCGTGTACGAGTCGTAAATATACATGACGGCCGTATTGATGCCCGCGCCCATGAAATATTCATGGGCGTCCGTCAGGGAGATGGACAACCCCGTTACGGACCTGAAAACATATGAACTGTTGCCCACGTAAACGGACTCGTTCGCCACCCTGGAATTGTCCGCCGCGTCGAATATACCGACGTTGAGACTGCCCGACGAGTACGTCCGAAACCCCGCGTGAATGGCTTTGACGGTATCGCCGCTGACGGCAGTATACATATCCGCCGCGAGGTTCGCTCGATACGCGGAAGATGCGGCCACGACGGAAGCACCCATGGTGCTATATCCGATGGTCGGGTCCAGGGTTACCGGATACACGGCGGCGTCCAGCCACGCCGGGTCGATGGAGATGGTCATCACGCCGTTGGTGATGTCGATCGTGCCCCACTGCCCATTGCCGTTCGCATCCTGGAACCATGGGCGGTACACATGAATAAATTTACCCGTCCCATACGGGCCGTGCATCCGATCCATGTAGACGGCATAGGACCCGACCACGTCGTCGGGCCGCTCGTGCCCGGCCATGATCTCGTCCCACGTCAGCGCGGGCTGGTAGTGGTACGAGAGGTTGCCCGAGTCGGTGAGGCCGAACGCCCAGGCGTATGCGCCGGGATGCTCGGTGAACGCCACGTCCCATTTCAGTCGGTCGTCGACAACGCGGAAGATATCCCCGCTCGGCGTGGCCAGCGTCTCGCCGTCGAACGTCTCGCCAGCGGCGGCCGTGGCATCGGTCCGGTTGATGTTCAGCCAGGCGACCTCTTGCCCGCCGACCTCCAGCGACAGGTTGGCGTTGGGCACCACCACCCCGGGCCAGCGCTCGTCGCTGCCGCCGATGACGGTACGCAGGTCGCGGTCAGGCGCGACCAGGATGTACTCGGAGGTGTTGCGCAGGGTCAGTCCGGTCATCACTACTCCTGGCTCTCCAGCGCGGCCAGCTCGGCCCGCAGCGTGGCGGCCTGGGATTCCAGCGCGGCCAGCTTGTCGGTGTCGTCCGTGGTGGCCGTCCCGGCGGCCACGGCCCGCAACGGCCGCACAGCGGCCATGTCCAGCGCGGCCAATTCCGCCTTGACGTCATCAGCCGTCCGCGCCGGGATGGGTGCCGGGCCGAACGATTCGCCGTCCCAGGCCATGCCCGTTGTCACCGTCCCATCGCACGGCACACAGGCAGCGACGAACCCATCGGCGTACAGCCCGGTCAGGTCCTCAGCATCGATGATTTGAGCGACTACGCCATTTTTTATGTAGGCAAACATACTCCCCCCTATCCGAGCCAGATTATGGTCATGCGGCCGTCACTCCCGGGGCCGCCGTTGTACACATTGGGTATATGGGTACCGCCTCCAGCTCCCCCACACCCATGACCGTTGGCTGCCGCTCCCGTATATTCAGTCCCTTTCGCGACAGTCCCTTCTTTCCACGGGGCAGCCCCATCGCCGCCTTTATAGTTGCCCGAGCCTTCAATCGTCACTCCAGCCCCAGGGACGCTTTGAAAGCCGGAGCTTAACTTATATCCATCTGTTCCGATCACAGGATCGCCGTTCACTCCTGCGGGGGAGCCGGGGGTACATGTCCCGCCTTCGGCGGTGAGATACGATCCAAAGGAAGTGGCCCCCCCATTATTGTTGGCCGCCCCGCCTACACCGATGGTACAGGTGAGTTCGTCACCTGGAGTTAAATTGACAGCCAGGCCGAGCAGGTGCTCTCCACATCCACCCCCACCACCAGAACTCCAATAAGTGTAGCTGATGTATGCATTAGCACCGCCCGCACCACCTCCAACCAAATCCACCAGCGCGGCCTTAGCTCCGGCGGGAACCGTCACGGTCTGGCTGGCTGTTAATTCGGTGACGCCGATAACCCCAGCTCCACCGTCAACCCAGCCAGGAAGGCCCGACACCGCTCCGAGGATTTTGCCATCGGCTCCGATGGGCAGCCTGACGAGCACGCCGTTCTCACCACGGAAAAGCAGGTCTCCGGTGGCCTCGAACGGCAGCTGGACGCCGACCTCCTTCCACGTCGGCGTCACGGCCGTGAGCTGCCACAGGGACTTGTCGTCGAGCTGCAGGGCGAGCTTGTACAGGTCCGTGGAAACATAGTCGCCGGAGGCCTCTCGCTGTGCCGCATTCGCGAACTCAAACGAATGCGGCACATGGATTTGCCTGCCTTTGAAACTGCGGTGGAGGGTCGATTCACTCATTAGGTCACCTCGTAGAAATTGCTTTCGGTTTCGCCGATGTATTCCGTGGCCGGCTGTTCCACGCCGTCGATGATCTCGGTGACCATCTCGTACACGCCGCTGATGTCGCCCAGGGTGTAGTCCACCTGGATGGCCTGGCCGCCGCCCGGGGTGTAGTCCGCGGACACGGCGAAATCGTAGATGAACCCGACCTCCAGGTTGGAGACCGGGAAAGACGGATCGTGGGTCGTGCCGATCCTGGTCCAGGCGGTGACGCCCACGCGCCGCTGAAAGACCTGCCACTGGGTGGCATGGCCGCGCCACGACAGGGTGACGCGGGTCTTGTACAACCCGTCCTCGTGGGCCGGGTGCACCCTGGCCCGCAGCCCCCGGACCGGGTCCAGGTCCACCGGCGCGGCCGGGATGGTCGTGGGTGTGCCCCCGGCCCAAACCACCGCGTTGTATTCCAGGGCGCGGATGGTCCGCGTCCACTTGGTGTCGCGGGTGATGCTGAACACCCGGGCCAGCATCTTGCCCTGCTCCACGTCGTACACGTCGCACACGGCCGAGGGCATGGGCTGGTGGTCCCAGGGGTCGACCAGGCTGATCTCGCGCGTGGTCACGGCCTCCTCGGCGGCGGGGTTCACGATGACCCCCTCGTCGATCTGCTCCGACCGCGTCTCGATGTTCATGATGTGCGTGTGCTTGACGATGATCTTGTAGCTGCGCCCTGGCTCGAAGGTGATGTCCCGGTTGATCAGCGCGCCCGACAGGGTGGCCGAGGCGATGCGCCCGCCCTGTCCCCACTTCATCTTGTCGTGGAAGGACTGAATCACGTCGCCCACCTTGCAGCCGATGGCCTCCACGCGCATCTTCTTGGTCAGGGTGCGGGTCAGCCAGCGGTTGCAGTTGAGCATCAGCCGGGCGAAGGACTCGGCCGCCTCGTAGGTCCCGCAGGCCCGCAGGGTGTACTTCTTGACGTTGGGCACCCGCCCGGTGATCTGGCCGTAGTGCGGGCCCAGGAACATGGCCACCTTGCGCACCCCGTCCGGAAAGTAGGTGATCTCGATGGCGTCCGCCTTGTCCTGCACCGGCAGGTACTCGATGCCGAAGGACCCCCGGACGATGTTCGACACCGTGGACACCAGGCTCTGCTCCGGCAGCTCCACAGGCATGTCCACGTTGCACCCCACCTGCGTGCCGTACTGCACCACGGTGAACCGCCCGAACAGGCCGATCTCCTCGAACGCGTTGCCCGAGGCCATCTCGGAGTCGAAGTAGATGTTGCACTCCTGCCCGAGGGTGTCGTTCCAGTCGGCGGCCCGCTTGAAATCCTGGTAGCGGATGCGGGTGTGCGGCCAGCCCACCCCGTAGCGCGGGTGGCGAATCTGGTCGTACACGATCCAACCGGCGTTCTTGGCCGACGTCTTGGTCCAGGCCGCCAGGTCCTCGTCGTAGACATCCAGCTCCAACCGGCGCGGGGTGCAGCTGACCACGAACCGGTTGCCGGACAGCTGGTCCGTGGCCATGGCCTCGATGGACAGCTGGGCCGTGAACGGCAAACGGAAGTCGTCGCTCACGATCTCGTGGTAATACTCCAGGTACATCTCGTTGTTGATGGTGTCGCTGGACTCCGGCTCCTCGGCAAAGGAGACCTGGATCTCGTACTGCCCGGACGGCAGCCCGGACTTGCGGAAATAACGGTTGAGCTGGGAGCGCTGCGCCCCGGAAATCACCTCGTCGCCCCACAGCGTCCACTCGGTCTCGCCCACCAGGCGGTACTCCAGGCGCACGGTCACCGACGTGGTGGTCAGCTCGGTGGTGAACTTGGCCATGCCCGACCGGGCGCACAGCCCCACGCCCAGGGCGTCGAGGTTGCCGCCCTCGCAGGTGATGACGATGGGCGAGTCGAAGCTGATCTTGGACCCCACTGCGGTCTCGAAAATGGAATCGTTGAAGGCCGGGATGGGCGCCTGGTCCACGGTCCCGGGCCGCCAATCCCAGGTCACCTCCGAGAAGTTGGACAGCGGCTGGTCGTTGATCTTGAGGTCCTGCGGTTCCAGCTGCTCGCCCTCGCCCAGCAGGTACAGCAGGTTCAGGTACTGCTTGTCCCCGTCGGTGCGGATGTACCGGCTGGCCAGGAACGGCTTGATGTTCTTGGGCTCGCCGTAGACCACGGGCAGGACCCGGCCGTTTTGCGTCGGATTGGTCTCCGCGTTCCACCCGTAGGTCGGGGACTCTTCCCACCCGGTCTTGCCCACGCCGATGGACGGCATATCCGGGCGGCCCCCGCCCAGCACGGCGTTGACCGCGTAGCCGCCGACCATGGTAATGCCGCCGGCGATGATGGCGGTCGTGGTCGGGTACGTTATGCCGGCTATCGTCGCGCCCAATGCCGTGGTGTTGGTGGTAAACAGCCCGGCGGTGATATACGGAGCATAGTACTGCCCGATCATCATGAAGCCCAGCGCTGCGATGGCGGCCAGCGGGTTCTTGCCCCCGCCCCCGCCGCCCAGGGGGATGACCTTGAACAGGATAAAGTCGTTCGGCTGGACCACGTAGGCCAGCTGCTCGAAGGGGGTCAGGAGGTTGCCGTTGACCGACACGGCCAGCTCGGTCTCCCGCATCAGCTCCACGGTGTGCGGCAGGTAGTCGCGCACCTTCCGGCCCGCGTGCCACCACTCGCGGCAAGTCGGTTCGCCGTGCGGGTCGACGATGTTGAGGATGGTCTTTACCGAGACGTATTGCCGTTCCACCGTCGATACTCCAGGATAAACCGTTTCCAGGGGCGCTCGTTGACCGCGTCGAGCTTGACCCCGACCTCGTCGCGCATGTGCAGCATCTTGCCGCCGCCGATGTACACACCGAAATGGTTGCAGGCCTCGGGCGCGAGGGGATGCGTGCGCATGACCACAAGACAAGGAGCCTCGGGCGCGGCCAGCTTGAGCCAGCGGCCGCTCTCCGCTTCGTCCCGGTAGACCGCGTGGTTGCCCTCGGCATCCCAACAGCTCCGGGCGAAGTCGGGCACGGCCACGCCGAACCGGTCGAACACGGCCATGACCAGCCCCCAGCAATCGAACTGGTGGTAGCCGCCGACCACCTGGCCCCGGCCGCCGTTGCGGAACTGCGCCGCCTGCAGGTCGAGCAGATCAGGCAACAAGGGTCGCCCCCCTCTCCACCATGGCGTAGCCGCCGAAGTTGATGGTGTTGCCCCAGGTCTCCCGGCAGGCGGTCAGGGTGTGGTTGCACTGGCTCACGTAGGGGCACTCGTAGTAGTCGCCCAGGCCGTTCTCGTCGCGGTAGGGAATCCAGGTGCAGAAATCGCGGTAGATCTTGCGGCGCGGGAACGTCGCCTTGAAGATGTCCTGGGCCCCGGCCTTGAACAGGACCCAACGCATGGGCGGCGGGATGGAGATGCCCGCGTCCTCGAACCAGTACTCCACCTCCGGCTCGGTCTGGTGCAGCAGGTTGGAGTTGACGCCGATCAGGCGCGCGTCGCAGGGCTCGTGCCCGTGCTCCTTGCGCCAGGCGTCCAGCTCCTCCACGTGGCTGACCAGCGCGCCGGTGGCGTTGGAGTTGGACAGCCGGAAGGTGAACTTGCGGTTCTCGTGCTTGTTCGTCTCCTCGATGTCGTCGAACTCGAACTCCAGCCCCTGCCACCACACGCCGGACCCGGTGGGCCACTCGATATCCTCGGTGTTGCGGGCGATACGGATATCCTCGCCGCTTGGCAGCAGGACCTCCAGCAGCCAGATGTACGAGCTGGTCGAATACTGGACGTTGCGTTCCTGGATGGATGCAAGGCTCGGCATCAGACGTCCGCCCTCCTGATGGTCATGGTCACGCTGAACATGTGGGGATACTTCCCGCTCTCCTTGTAGGGGATGCCCTTGCCGATGAAGCGGTACTCGCGCGCCTCGTTCCAGGACGGATGGGTCAGGGTGAATTTTGCGGCGCGCACCGTCTTGCGGAAGTCGAGCAGCGCGTTCAGGTCTGCCCGGGGCAGCTTGCCCCAGCTCCAGACCTCGGGATTCTCGCGGGGCGCGGTGAACTCCGGGCGGCCGCCGCCGTCGCCGGACTCGAACTCGTCCTCGAGGAAGGGATCATAGGGGCCGCCGTAGTCGATGGAGGACGGGGCCTTGATGGTCGGAAAGACGAACGCCATCAGAACTGCCCTCCCTGCAGCAGGGTCGCCACGCCCCGGCGGTTCTCCTCCAGCCCTTCCAGGAAGCAGTCGATGACCAGGTCGGTCTCATCGAACCGCGCCGAGTAGCTGCCCATGTCCATGGGCTGGCCGCCCTGGTTGTAGATGTTGATCTTCACGTCGCGGATGCCGCCCTGCCCGCCGCCCAGGCCGGACACGGTGACCGGGATCGTGCGCCCGTCGGGCAGGGGCACGTGCGCCTCCACCGGGATGGACCCTTCGGAGACCATGGTCAGCTGCGGGCCGTAGGAGATGCCGCCGGAGGCGAATCCACCGATCTTCTTGAAAAGCGACCCGCCGAAGTCCATCAAACCGTTGACCAGCGGCTCGGAAATCCAGGTGTTCATGGCCTTGCGCTGAAGGCTGACCAGGAAGTTGCCGAAGTTGACCTCCTGCATCATCAGGGCGTCGGTGATGACGTTCGCCGCCTGTCGGGTGGAGGACTGCCAGACGTCCGCCGTTTTCTCGGCCACGGACTGCGAGGTCTCGCCCATCCGCTCCATGGCCAGCTCGAAGCCGTCGGCCATGGAATCGGAGGACTCGAGCATCCTTATGTGCGCCTCCTTGATGCCCCGGCTCATCTCCTCGGCGGTGCGGCGGGCGTCCTCGCGCTGGGCTTCGTTGATCTCCGCGATGCGGTCGGCCCGGCCCTGCTCGATGCTGACGGTCTCCAGCCCGGCCGCTTCGGCGCGCTTGACCAGGTCGTCGTAATATCGTTTCGTTTCGCGCCGCTGGGCCTCGTACCGCCCCAGCGTGGCCCGCTCGATCTCGGCGGTCAGGTCCCGCTGGGCCTGGGCCGCCTGCTCGGCCTGCTGCCGGTTCTGCTTGGTCTCCTCTTCGGCGATGGAGGCCAGGGACAACCGCCGCCGTTCCCCGGCCTGGGCGACCAGCTCCTCGCTCTTGCCCGCGATCTCCAGATCCTTCTGGTAGGTCCGCTCGGCCTCGGCCCGGGCAAAGGCGAACTGGTCCATGGTCAACCGCTTGATCTCGCGGTTGAGGCTCTCCTGCAGCTTGAGCTGCTGGTCGGTCATGGGCGTGGCCGGGGCGGACGGCTCGTACCACGGCTGCGGCTGCACGGCGGAGTAATCCCTGTCCCTGGGATCGATGGACGCCTCGGGCGGTCTCGCCATGAGCAACGACTTCGGGACACTCCCTTGCCTGGCCGCCTCGAGCACCGCCTTGTAGTCCTCGGTGAGCTCGCCGGAGAAATTCCGCTTTCCGGACAGGACGTCCGGCACAGTCCCCCACATGAATTCGCGATAGGCCTTGTCGGCGCTTCCGCCGGGGAGCAAATCGCTGAACGACGATTTCTTGTATCCCTTGGGATCGGGCAACAGCAGCCCCATCCTCTTGGCCGCCGCCTCCATGCCCTTCTCCAGCTCGTCCGTGCCGCGCTTGATGACGTACAGGGCCGCGATGATCTTCCCCGGTCCTGCGCCGAACAGCCGGTAGCCGATGTAGCCGAGCCCCGCGGTCTGAAGAAGACCGCCCTCTGCGGAACCCGCCACAATCCCGTTGAAACTCTTTACGTTTTCTATGATCTTCCGGACATATCCGGGCACGTCCTGGGTGAGCAGCTCCCGGTTTGCCCGCACCCACTCGAAGGTGCTGTTGGCCAGTTCGATGATGTCGGGCGACAGCTCGGCCAGGGTGGAGCGAAGGCGGGCCTGGAGCAGCATCTCCATCTTGGTGAGCTGATCGTTCGCCTTCTCCGAACTGCGAACCAGGCTCTCGTCGATGACCAGGCCCAGCTCGCGGGCCTCGCGTCGCATGCCCTTCAACCCCTCGGACCCGCCGCGCAGCATGTTGACCAGGGCGGCTCCCTCGGAGTCGAAGAGCTTGAAGGCGATGCGCAGCGCCTCCTGGTCGGACTCGGCGTTCTTGATCACCTCGGACCAGTCGCCCAGCAGGTCGATGTTGGAGCGCATGGACCCGTCCGCGTTGCGCAGCTCCACGCCATACTGCTTGGACGTCTTGAGCAGTTCGCCCTGGCCCTGGGACACCTCGCCCAGCCGCCGGGAGAACCGTTGCATGCCCATGTCCAGCTGAGCCTGGGCCACACCGGCCAGATTGGCCGAGTAGCGCAGCTCCTGAAGCTGGTCCGTGGTCAGGCCGACCTTGTCCGCCACCTTGCCGATCTGGTCCGTGGCCTCGATGGACTGCCGGACCAAGGCAGCCATCCCGGCCACCGCCCCGCCCATCAGGGCGTTGCGCATGCTGAAAAGCTCGTTGGTCAGGTTGCGGCTGACCAAACCAATCCGGCGCATGGTGCCGGTGGCCATATCCTTGGCGGATACGATGATCTGGGTGTTCACGCTCACGATCAGCTCGCTTATTGACTTTTGATATTCCTTGACCTATTTAAAAACTATGAAGCCCGTACGACCTGATGATGACTACCGACTCCAGCAGATGCGCGATCCGAGGCTGTACGAACCTCCAACAGCCAAGGACTTTCTCGACGCGTCCCTTGATGCTGCCGGGAAGGGTGCCAAGGCCGGGGTCGGCGCAATCGAGCAGATTATCAAGTTCATCTTCTGGGCCGTCATCTTCCTGGCCGCTCTCAAGTTCCTGCTCCCGGCTTTGTAGACCGCCGCGCCTCTTCCATCCGCTCCCGCTGTCGTTCCAGCTCGGCCTGCTCCAGGGCCCGCAGCTTGGCGAACGTGCGCGGGGTGTAGTCCACCGGGGGCAGCAGCATGGCCGCCGTTTCGCGGATCACCGAATAGTCCAGGCCGATGACCCCGAAGCCCGACGACCGCCACTGCGTGGACATCCCACGCCACAGCCGCCAGGCCCCGGCGTTCTCGGGCCACAACTCCGGGCCATGCGAGTTCTCGCACCCCTCGCACTCCGAGCCCGATCCGCCGCACGCCCGGCAGTAATCTATTCGGTCCGGGTCGGTTCGCCATCCCCAGACCTCATGAAGTTTTTTATTTCGCTCCCCAACGAGAAGGTGGAGGTGGTGATCATCGAGTACAAGGTGTTCACCTTGCGGTTGCACACCTTGAGCTGGTCGTAGACATCCGGGCCGTAGGCCGTCTCGATGACCCACTGCGCCAGCTCCATCCCCTTTTCCGGGTTGCCCTCGGTCTCGGCCTCGCGCCGCAGATATTCCTTGGCATCGTCCACGCCGAGAGTCCGGCAGTCATCCGGGGTCTTGGGCATTTCAAATTTGATCTTGGCCATGCTCTACTCCTCCCAGGTCTTGATCTCGTTCTGCAGGGTGACCACGATGGCCGATCCGGCCGCGCCGGTGTCGTAGAACGCGCGGTAGCCGAACTCCTCCTTGATGCCCTTGGGGCCGGAGATGCCGGGCGTCTTGCGCTCGATTTCGGTCTCTTCCATGGACACGGTCAGGCCGTAGCCGCCCTTGTACCAGCCGAACGCCAGGGGGGTGCGGGCCTGGGACTCGGCCCGGTCCAGGAACCGGGTGGAGGTGAACAGGCCGGAGATGTTGCCGGACAGCTGCATGATGCCCTCGGGCAGGGCCACGCGGCGGCCGCCGGAGCCGATGGTGTACTGGTCGTCGCCCGTGTCCAGGTCGGCGTTGATGCTCAGGGTCACGGAGGAGAACCGGTTGGTGATGATCTCGCCGTCATCCACCACCCGCGCGTCCCCCTGGCTGAAACGCACCAGCGGGAACTGCACGGGAATGTCGTTGTCGTGCGCGTCAAACGCGGTGGAGCTTTTCTCCTCGTCCACTCCGGTCAGGGACAGGTTCACGCCCACCACGCCGGAGCCGCCCGCGGACAGCTCGGCGGACCCCACCTTGAGGCCGTAGGCGTGCAGGTACAGCGGCAGGTCCGGGAACCGCTTCTCGGCGGTCACGGACGGCATCTCGAAGTCCAGGGAATCGTCGATGCCGTAGACGTGCCGGTAAAACAGGCAGTCGGCGGTCTCGTCCCCGTTCAGGGTCTCGGCCGCGTAGGCGGCGGTGACCGCGATCACGCTCGCCGTGGAGCCCCGCTTGACCGTGTAGGTCGCGTTGTAGTTCGCGGTGCCGGCCACGGTGATCTCCGCGCCCACGGGCAGGCCGTGGCCCGCGCAGGGCAGCCCCACCAGCCCGCCGCCCAGGTCGGTGACCGGTGCCGCGTCGAGGGTAGCGCGCCGCGTCGGAGTCGCCGTGTTCGAGCTGGCCAGCAGCTCGCTCACGTAGGTGGCGCTGATGACCAGCTGATTGGCCGAGGTCTCCGGGGCCAGGACGTGGTACCCGTCGTAGTTGGTGGTGCCGGAGATGACCACCGGAGCGGACGGCTCCAGGCCGTGCGCGGTGGCGGGCAGCCCCACCTTGCCGCTGCCGAGGTCGACGGCGTTGTCATCGTCCAGGTTCACCGCCCCCACCGCCGTGGTGGTCGGCGCGCCGAACAGCGCCTTGAGCCACAGGCCGATGGCGTGGGCGTCCACCGGAACGGTGGCCGAGCCGGATTCGTCGATGTTGCCGCGCACCGGGGCCGTGGGGTTGCGGGTGCCGCGAATCAACGGATCATCCTCCAGGGCCTGGCTGGCGCTCGGCTCGAAGTTGTTGAACGGGACCAGGTAGGGTTTTCTGGACCCGGCCGCGTTGATCACGCCGAAGGCGGTCTCGAAGCCGATCAGGGCCTTGCCCTTGAAGCCTTTAGCCTGTGTCATGGTGTCCTCCTACTAACCCAGGGTGTTGGGTATGTTGACGGTGATGAAAATGTGTCTCTCGAAATATCCCTTGCCGGGGTTGGACTTCTCCGCCTGCCAGTCGGACAGGGGATATTCCAGGCCTTCCAGGTACCCGCGCACCTCGACCTCGAACTCCTTGAGCGTCTGGCCGCCCCGGTACCGGACCCCGCGCCCGCCCTCGTCACGCTCCTTGGCGGCATCCTGGATGCCGAGCACCACCATGACCACGTGCGCGCCCACCTCGATCTCCTGGCCGTCCCGGTCCGAGATGGGGATGAACCCGATGAACGGCGTGTCCTGGCTGCCCTCCATGTCGCGCGGGTCGAAGTCCAGGAAGAGGTTCGGCTTGCGGTCGAACGCCGCCTCGCAAAAATCGTTGACCGGCACGGCCGAGAGCAGGGCTTCGTACCAGGCGGTCGCAATGGTCTGGCTGTCGATGGCGTCCATGTCGTCTCCCTATGCCGCCCGGCTGTACCGGCGCTCGGACCGGCCCAGGTACTCGCTGATCTTGGTCTCGATGCGCACGCCGATCTCCTTTTTGGACGCCTCGAACACCGGCTGGATCAAGGCGCGCCCTTCGGTCTCGATGGTCTCGCCCTTGGGGATGCCCAGCCCGGCCGCGGCGAAGAACCGGCGCGTCTTGTCCGTGACCTTGGTGGAGAACCCGGCCTGGAGCCGGGCCGCCTTGGCCGCCGCGTCCTGAGAGAGAAAGCCTACGCGCACCCGCATCAGGGCCTTGTCGCGCTTGTAGCCGACCGCCTTGACCAGGGCGCCGAAGGCGTGCGTGGCCGGGTCGCGCAGTTTCTTGCCCAGCCGCTCGCGCTTGAGGTCGTCCAGGGTGCGCAGCCGCTGGATGTCGGACAACGCGGGCCAATGGGCGTGCGGCGGATTCTCGGAATAGGCCGCCTCCTGGATGCGCTTGCGCAGCCACCAGCCCACCGACCCCAGCGCCTTGGTGAACTCCTTGGGAAACGTCTTGGCCAGGTAGGCCATGAACGGAGTGACCCCGTCCTTGACGGTGACCATGGAGCCGTTCTTCGTGAAGAACTCATAGTTCCGCATGCGGATCTTGGTTTCCCCGTCCTTGTTCACCCACTGCGTGGGAAGAGTGACGTAACCGTCGAATCCGTAGGACTCTCTGCTCATCGGTACACCCCACCCTGCTGCGCGACACACAGGCACGACCACCAGGCCTGGTCGGACCCCCGACGGGGGAGCGGGCTCACGGCCCGGATCTCGTACTCGAGTTCGCCGCAGCGGAAGGCGTCCGCCTTGGTCGGCTCGCGCCCCACGTCCACGGGCCGCACCCGGATCACGGCGTAGCGCCCGGTGCCCTCGAACACGGGCGGGCCGGGCCACCCGGCCGGGATGTCGCTCATGCCGAAGTCCTCCACCATGGCGGTCATCGGCTTGGACATCTCGTCGTGCGGGTAGAACACGACCGGCTCCCCGAACGCGTCGAGAAAGACCTGGGCGGCTTCGGCAAACACTCCGGCCCCCTACTCCGCCATGGCCGCAACGGCCACGATGATGCAGACCACGGCCACAGCGCACGCGATGATGGTCACCTTGTGCGTGGCCCACAGCCCTTCGGCGGCGTCCTCGGCCTCCTTGTAGGCCTTGGCCGTCTCTTCCTTGAACTCGTTCACGGTATGCTCGGCCGCATCGGCGGCCTGCTGCTTGATCTTGTCGAGGTGCATGGTCTCTCCTTGGTTATTTCTTGCGGCTGAACAGGCCGGTCAGCCCGCTCAGTCCGCCCGTTTTCTCGCTGGAACGGCCCACGAAATAGTAACCGTAGACCCACTGGCTCATGTCGGTCAGGGCCGTGAACCGGTCTGCGCTGACGTACTGGTCCGGCAGCCACACCCCGACCATGATGGCGATGGTCAGCCCCATCAGGCACAGGGGGCGGACGTTCTTGGACATCCACGAATCCGACGCCATGTCGGCCTCGTGCCGTTTGGTCAGTTCCTTGGCGTAGGCCAGGTTGACCTCCTCGACCTTGGCCTCGAGCTGCATGACCAGCTCGGGATTCTGTGCCAGAATCGAAGCGGCGGAACTCGCGTCACGGGTCCCGGTCACGGTCTCGACAGCGTCCAGCATCTTCTCGCCAAGGCCCTTGTCCTTGGCGTCATCACCGGTGAAACACCTGATGATGGACGGAACGGCGGTAATCAGCGGGAGCAGTGCGGCAAGCATTACGCGGCCTCCTGGTAGTCATCGTCGACAATCTCGAGCGTGAACTGCTCCACGCCGTACAGCTCGTCCATGAACTCGGTGTGTGCGGTCCGGCTGTTCCACACGGCGGGAACGGCAGGGTCGCGCGTGGTGCCGAGCAGGATGCAACCCATGGTGTTGCCCACGTAGTTGCCCCAGTGGAACAGGATGTGAGTCCGGCCTTGGACGTCGGTCACCTCGAATGTCTCGCCGTAGGTGGGCGAGACGGTGCGGCGGCAGATGTACCGCCCGGCCGGGATGCACGAAATGTTAGGCTTGTTGTCCAGCCACGGATTTTCGAGGGTGTAGAGCCACGCCTGCTCGACATCACCGTCGATCAGGTACAGCCGCCCCATGGTCACCCGGTCGTCGCGAACATCGCGTTGCAGTCTGATCTCAATCATGATCAATCCCCCTGTCGTTCAGAACTTTCTCCTTGTCTTCACCTGGTCTATCGCTCCAAAGAATCAGCGCGTTGACCTTCCGCTCCACGCTAGACAGCGTCCTGCCGATCCCGTCATGCCGCTGGTCGCATTCCTTTTCACAGTCCTTGTGCCTGCGGTCGCAATCCTTTCGGGTCATGTACTTCCCGCCGCGCAGGGTGGGGACCAGAGCGCCGACGAGCAGAGCGGCATTCAAGGCAAGCAATCCGCCTTCGAGTCCTGTCAGTTCCATGGTGTCGGCGTCCCTCTGGTTGCGGTTGCCCCCTGTTCAGGGCGGCCCGTCCTGGTTGCAAAGCCGGGCCGCCCCTTCGAGGAGGTAGGGAAGTTACGCGTTCAGATCGATATGGACTTCGGCGTCATCGCTGGCCGCGGCGGCCCACGAGTGGCCCACCAGGGTGTTGTCCGTGGCCGTGGTGGTCAGCGCGCCGGAACCGGCCACGCCGTCCACCGGGTCGCCGTCCGCGTCGAAGTAGAGCGGCACGCCCTGGGCGATGGCGCCGGTGGCCTTGGGCAGATGGTGAATCTCCTTCATCATCAGCTCGCCGGTCTCGCCGTCCGGGATATCCACGGTGGCGACGCCCAGGAGCGAGCCGACCAGCACCATCTGACCGGACACGATGTCGGAGCCGGTGCCGTTGGTGTAGGTCATGAATTTTCCGGGCTGAACATGGGTCTGAGCCATGGTGTTCTCCTTGTGCTCGCCCCGGCCCTAAGCCGGGGCGGTTGTCGGTTCGGGGCTATTCGCCGGGGTTCTTGTAGACGCCCAGGGAATCCTGCCAGCCGCCGCCGAAGATGTGGCGGCACTTGTAGGACACGGCGTCGCGCACGAACTCGTCGTTCTCTTCGAGGTAGGGCTGTTCGTTGCCGTCCAGGAAGGCCAGCTCGACCGTGTCGACCTGCGACGGGGAGCCGAAGAGGTACCAGGCCGCCTCGCTGACCGCGTCCAGGCGCGGATCGGACACAGGCTGGAGCTTCCCGGCCCAGGGGTTGTGCACGCCGCTGGACATTTCCGCCGAGGGCAGCGCGGTGGAGCGCAGCAGAATCTCGACGCTGGTCTCCAGAGCCACGGGGTGCAGCAGGATGGCGGGCGTGACGTCCATGGTCGCGCCGTTCATCCCCTTCTGCTTGCGCATGGCGGCGCGGGCGGCGGACAGGGTGTCGGCCGAGACGGCGCCACCGGTTCCGGCCAGGTTGTTGTGGGCGGCATGGAAGACGGTCTTGCCGTCGTTCATGACCGGGTTGCCGGTGATCAGCCCGTAGACCACGTCGGCGACCTTGCGCTTGGCGGCAGCGCCGAGCAGCTGCGGAATGCGGCTGAAGGCGCGCAGGTCGTCGTTGACAATCATCTCCAGGGTCAGGGACAGGATCTTGCCGTACTTGCCGACGCGGTAGGATTCCTGGTTGTCCTTGAGTTCGCCGGTCTTGTACTCGCCGTTCTCACCGATCAATTCCAGATCGGGGGCCTCGGACAGGGAGATTCCGTAGATGGTCTTGAAGTCGGACGCGGGTACCACGTTGACCAGCGGACGCCACGTCTCGGGGGCTTCGGTGTACGCCCGCTGCAAGGTGCGGTTGGCCGCGTCCATGAAAATGGAGGCGAAGTCGCTGGTGGACGCGCCGCCGGCGGACAGGCGCACAACCTGCTTGGCCAGCTGGTAGCGGGACAGGGTCTTGGTAGCCACGCCCTCACGGTCCAGGCACATCCTGGCCAGCTCGTGGAGCGACAGCACCTTGAACTCGTCCGCGCCGGCAGCGGGCTTGTCCACCTTCAGGCCCATGCGCAGGGCCACGCCGTCCGTGGCCGCCATGCGGAACTTGTCCGCTTCGTCCTCGCCGGACTGGAGACGCCCGACGCCGAAGGCCGGGTTCTTTTCGGCAGCGGCCTCGTACAGCCGCAGCTTGGCCTTCTCCTCGCTGGTCTGGTCCTTGAGCACGGCGGTGATCTCCTCCGGGGCCAGGCCCATGGTGCCGCCCAGGGCAGTCAGGTTGATGGCCTGGTCAGCGGTCATCTCGGCCTTGGGGGCCGGGACCGGGGCGGGGTCGGTTTTCTTTTCCGGGGCGGGTGCCTTTTCGGACTTCCGCAGTTCCTCTTTCTCAGGGCCGTTTCCGGGCTGCTCGCCGTCTTCGACGTCCAGCTTTTCAAGAAAGGCCAGGGCCTCCTGTTCGGTCGCATCCTGTTTCAGACCGCGACGTTCCAGGAACATCCTCAAACGCTTGTCCATGGATTCCTCCTGTTGGTTTATCGCGGTAGCCGACATGGCGACCGCCGCAGTATCATCATCCGCTCCAAAGGAGCAGAAACTCGTCTCGAAGACCGACGCCTTGCGCCAGATGTCGATGGGGCCGTCCACGGTCGTGCCGTTGACCTCGGCGGACTCGCCCTCCTTGAGCACTTCCACGCGCAGGGCCTGCACGCCGATGGACGCCTGCCACGGGTAGCCGTCGGCGGCGTCCCGGCGGACTCCCTGCGCAATGTCGTTGGACAGAAATTTGCCGGTGACCAGAAAGCCGCTGTCGGACGCCGCGCCGCTGTCGATGCCGCCCACCCGCCACTCGCGGACGTGCTCCAGCAGCGAGGGCACTTTGTTCTTGGCCAGGGCCATGCCGGACAGGTCGATGATAAAGGGGTCCATCCACCACCAGTCGATGACCTTGCCGGTGTAGGCCAGGATGGCGAACTCGCCGTTCTCGTTCCCGGCCTCCACGCTGCCCGGCTCGGACAGCAGCGTGACGCTGTCCTTGTCGGCCACGGCGCTGAGGGTGGCCTTGTTCCAGGCGGCGGCGCAGGCGGGCAGCTGGTTCTTGTCGCCGCCCATGCACCGTTTCAGAAAGTCCTGTTTGCTCTCGCCCTGCTCGGGCTTGGCCGCCATCGCGGCCCTCTTGAGTCTGGCCGTCTTGCTACGCAGCATGGGCCGCCTCCTTGGTTTGTTTTGCTTCACGCGCGTCCAGCGCCTGGGCCACCGCGCTGAGAATCATTTCCTTGGCCTTGCTCAAGGCGTCCTCATCACCGGAAAAACCGGACGAAGCCAACAGATCCAGCTCTTCCTGGCGTTCCCGGGTGATCTCCTCGAAGTCCAGGCCGCGGTCGGCGCACATCTTGGTCAGGGTGGTAATGCCCAGCTCATATTCGATGCGGGCGGCCTGGGCGTCGTTGCGCGGGTCTACCCAGGGCCAGCCCGGGCACAACTGTTTGATGTCGACCTCGTACCCGGCCAGATTCATGAGTCCGGTCATGGCGGCGAACTCGATGAACCGCTCGTCAATGGGGTCGTTGTGCTTGCGGTTGAGAATGGCCTGCTGGCGGCGGAAGGAGCGGCGTTCCACAAGGAGGCCCTGGCGACCACCTGAATAGGTGGTCTCGGTGAGGTCGCCGGTGAAGGTCTCGTAGCTCACGTTCATACCCACGCCACCGCCGCGCAGCTGCGACTTGACCCACGGCTCGTAGTTGGAGCCGGGCCTGTCGAACCCGGCGGCCGTGACCTTGGAGCCCGGTGACACCGTAGCCACCTGGCCGGGCTGGATGAAGTCCCCGGCCTTGAGCGTCTTTTCATCGGACGATGGATCGACGGGCGCGCCGCCCAGCGGATTCTCAACTTCCGGGAACGGTGTCTCCACGAAGAACCCGAACGCGGACAGCAGCCGCATGGCCACCTGCTCCGAGTCCTGGTATTCCTCGAAGTTGCGCATCCACATGATGATTGAAGCCATCCAGGAGATGCCCCGGCTGGAGGAGATGCGCTTTCGCGCGAAGACGTGTTCGATGCTGGCCGCATCCACACGCTGGGAATCGGTCAGGGACATCCAGGTGAAATCGCCCGGATGCTCGGGGAAAAGATGGTAGGCCACCACGTTGCCGCTCGCGTCGTACTCGATGCCGCGCTTGGCGTAGTTGCTGTTGCTCAACGTCCCGTCCACCGTGGCGTCCAGGTGGTCCGCCTCGAGCAGCTCGTAGTTCAGCGGGGGCAGCCCTTTCTTGAGCAGGGAGGTGTCGATGAAAAAGTGGATCAGGTACTCGCCGTCGGTCCACAGGTGGCGCAAGCCGAGCTCCTGTTTTTCGACCGCGTTCACGGCTTTGGCCCACCGCTTGTGCAGCCGCTCCAGGTCGCGGGCCAGGTCCCGGTTCGGCTCGCCGTTCCGGGTCAAGATGAACTGGGGCCGGATGCCGGTGAAGACGACATTGTCGCAGATCTTCTCAAGGGCCCCGGCCACGAAAGGCGAGTTCTTGGCCAGGTCGCGGGCGCGGTACACCACGTCCCGCCACTGTTTGCGGATGCTGGCGTCCCCGGACTTCCGGTCCCCGCGCCAGGCGCGGTTCGCCCCGTCCCGGCTGGCGGCCTTGTACGAAAGGTACCGCCGCCTGTCGGCCACGTAGGCCACGGCGGCGCGCGGATCGTTCAGGGCGATCATCCCGGCGCGGAGGCTGGTCCAGGAATCGAAGAGGAACCGCCCGACACCCACGGCTACCCCCTCCCCACAAACGTGGAGCGGGCGAACCCGCCGCGCCGGACATAGGCGATGCGGTTCTCCAGCTCGACGATCTTGTCCTCGAGCCGGAAGAAGGTCGCCCGGGTGAACTGGTCGCCGCCGACGCTGACCGTCTGGCCGCCGGACAGGATCGCGTCCCGCGCCGCCTTGTACTTCGCCAGCTCCGCTTTCAGTTCCGCTTCGGTCGCCATAAAAAAACTCCAGGGTGTGTTTTGCGAAGAAAATACACCCTGGAATTTTGCGGGATAAACCCGGTTGTTTACTGATCAGTAAATTTTACTGGTATCAACCATGTGCATCCTTTTGATTGGACACATCTTTTTGCACTGACTTTACGGTTACTCCGGTCGTGTGGATTATGCACTTATCGTTATTGCACTTGTGATACCTGACCTTGATATCACCGTCCCATTTCGGAGAGCTGACCACCGGACAGCGCTTGCCGCACACGGGGCACAGCGCCCCCTTCTTCGGCGAGTAGACAACCCCTTCCCTTGCCTTGGCCACGGCTACCTGTATCGTCGCGTTTGCCGTCATCACATTTCCTTTCCCGTGTAGGGGTTGAACTTCTTCTCGCCTTGAGACGCCCGCTGCGTCTTGGCCGCCGCCCTGGCCGCCATGTCCGCCGCCACCATCGCCTTGAGCGACGGGCTCCACTGCCAGTGCGCCATGGCCAGATGGCCGATCATGCAGTCCAGCCAGTGGTTCGCGCGGACCCGCTTCCAGATGTAGGTGCCCTTCTGCAGCACCTTCTTTTCCGAGCAGAGCTGGTAGAAATATTCGGGCGGCGTCTTGGCGTGGAAGTGGATCGGCTCCAGCCACCGCCCCTCCTTGTCCCTGGCCTCGTCGGATAGCCGCCAGAAGAACAGGTCCTTGAAGGCGTCCGTGTCGATGAAGTGCAGCCGCATGGGCCGCTTGAGCTTCCGGCCGTTGGGCAGCTGCTGCATGGGGTTGCCGAGGCGGACATGGTAGCCCGGCGTCTTCCTGGACATGCCCTTGGTGCCGAAGACCACGCCGGGCCGCTGGCGCAACAGCCACTCATAGGCCTGCATGGTCCTGGTCTCGTCCTCCCACTCGTTCTTGCCGCCGCCGGTGTCCAGGCCCGCGCGCCACACGCCGAGGAAATCGCTGCGCTTGCCGTCGCGCCGGAAGCGGGACTGGAAGATCAGCTCGTGCAGTTCCTTGAAGGTCTCGATCTTTCCCTGGTCGATGATCCACTCCTCGGACCCGTCGTCCTGCCCGGTCGGGTCCACCCAATGGGCGCAGGTGGAATAGAAAAAGTGGTCCTTCTGCATGTCCGTGGACAGGGTGATGGCCTGGGCCTCGGACGGCACCACCAGCGGCGGCAGCTCCGGCACCATGAACTGTTGCAGCCGCTCCTCGTTGGACTCCGAGGCAATCACGTTGGCCGGCTGCGCCGCGTAACCGTTCCACCACGACTTGAGCTTGTCCGGGTCGCCCTGGGCCGCGAACCAGTCCGCCATGACCGACGACAGGGACACCCAGCGCGAGTTCCACGACGGGATGTGCACCCCGATCTTGACGGGCCGGTCCACTTCCCTGTCGAACTCCAGCCGCCCGTCGCGCACGGCTCGGTTGCGGATCTGGTCGGTCCACCGCCATTCACAGTGGCAGCACTCGTACCACGCCGCCTTGTTCAGCCGGATCTCGGCCGGGTCGCGCACCCCTTCGGGCACCTTGATGTTCTCGAACTGCATGACCTGATAGGTCCCGCAGGCAGGACACCGCGCGGCCCAGCGCACCTTGACGTCGGCCCGGTTGAACTCGTCCCAGATGAAACTCTCGCCGTCGTAGCCGATGGGTTTGCCGATCCACAGCAGCTTGTACAGGGTGGAGAACGTGTTGAAGCGCTCCACGAAATCCTTGTGCGCCCCGGCCGGGAACATGTCCGGCTCGTCGCCCAGGCCGTCCAGGACGGACAGGGACGCGCGCTTGGACAGCGACCCCATCCACCGCCCGGTGAAGGTGGTCCCGTTTTTCAGCGATATCTCGGTCTTGACCACGGCGTTCCGCTCGTCCCCGATATACCGCCGCAGCTTCGGACTGTTCTCGAACAAAGGGATCAGCTTCTTGTCGAACCAATCCTCGGTCAGGTCCTCGTCTGGCAGGGCGATCTGCCGGGGGCCCGGCCGCTCCACCCCGCGCCGGGCCAGGAACCCCTGGCCGAAGAGCGTCTTGCCGATCTGCGGCCCCGCTGCCACGGCCATCTCCCTGACCCACGCCTGCATGAACAGGTCCCACAGCGGAGGGAAATAGGGCGACAGCCGAGGATCGTAATGCGACCCCTTCATAGGGCCTTCCGGCACGACCACGTTTTCCTGCATCCACTCGCCGGTGGATTGGTCAAGGATGGTCGGCTCCATCACAGCGCACTCGCCGGGGGTGAACTCAAGCCTGAACATCGACGTCCCCGATGGCTTCATCCAAATCCACCACGAACACCCGTTCGCGGGAAAAGGCCTGGAGCCACTGCTGTTTCTTGACCAGACAGACCTCGGACAGTTCCGGGACCTGCCGCTCGAAATAGGCCGCCAAGTCACGGACCTTGCCCGGATCACCGTCGACCAGGGCGATGATCTTCTCCACCCCGTCGAGGCGCTTGCCGACAAGGACGTCCACGGACGCCTCGGCCTGTTGCACCGCATACCCGTCCAGCTGCAGGGAGAAGAAGGCCATACGCGCGGCCAGGTCGTTCAGATGATCCTCCAACTCGATGATGCCGCCCTCCTCCCGCCGCTGCTTGATCCGCTCGCGTGCCGCCTTGGCCTCGAGCAGGTCCAGCTCGGCCCGGGACTTGGCGTCCATCCGCTCCTTCTCCTCGGCACTCACGGTCTTGCCGGACTCCTTCCGCTTGAGACGCTGCCGGGCGTAGGCCAGCAGCGCGTCGGCCTCGAACTCGCCTTCCGCGTTCTCACCGATGTACCCGGCCCGGGCGTGCCGACTGAAGGTGGAGGAGTTCACCTTGAACCCTTCGCCGTCCAAGAACTCACGGGCAAGGGTCTGGCTCTTGAACGTTCTGGAATCCTTAACCACGCTGCACCTCCTGGAGCTTCTTGACGTTGACCGCCTTGCGCACACCGTACCCGTAGACCTCCACGTACAGCGCCTTCTTCCCCTTGCCCAAGGTGCGCTCGTAGGGCTCCCCCTTGCATACGACCTGCACCAGCTGCATCCGCCCGCCCACCTTGGTGGACAGGGAGAACCGCGCGCCCCTAAATATTCCTGTTTTAGGAGGAACTTTCATGTATTCGCTGGACATCGCGGCGTCCAAATCCCGCTCGCTCAACGTGATGTCATCGCTCATTTGCAGACTCCAACGGCTTGAGAAAATTACGTATCGTCACTTCACATTCGCCGATCTCCCGCAGCCAGCGGGCGACAACCGGACGGTGGGCCAGCAGGGCGACGCGGTCATGGATCTCGGCCGGACCGCGGCAGCCCAGCAGGTTGCCGTTTTCGCCGACGTGTATCTCCAGGCGGTTGGTTGCCAGCAGCAGGCGCAGGGCCTCGACGTCATCCGGGATCTGGAGTTTCTTGTCTTTGGGCGGCGGCGCTGCGGTCACGTTCCCCCTGGGCGGCGGCGCAGTGACCCGCATGACCGGGGAGAGCTGCGACCTAATCCACGCGCCCAGAGCGGGCAGCCCGTGCAGCTCCACGAACTCGCCGGGATCCTTGCCCGCCGGTACCGGCGTGCGGCGGCACTGCGGATAGCGCTGGTCCCACCAGAACCGGAACTTGTTCCCATGCTGCTCCCCCTTGCCCTGCGGCTCGAAGTCCAGGGCGTTGAGGATGCCCGTGGCCTCGCCGAGCCAACCGGCCGCCTGCTGATCCGGGTACATGGACAGGGTGCCCATGGCGCACATACCCACGCCGGGCTGCGCGGCGGCCATGACGGCCAGCCCGTCCAACGCGGCCTCGGTCACGACGTAGGCCCGGGCGTTCGGAGTGATCGTGACAACCTTCTGCTCCGACCCGGCCACCAGGATGTACTTGTCGTCGTTCTCCCCCAGGTCCTGGTTCGGCCGCCGGATGCGCACAGCCGCCAGCTGGCCGTCCCGTTCATTGGGGACCACCAGTCCGCGCGGAATCCATATGGACTTTAACCGCCCGGTCTTCGGACTGATCTGCTTGTCGAGCCCCCACCCTTCCCGGTTCCTGTAGATGCACGGGGGCCCGTTCCTTTGCGGCTCCCCGGCGTGCCACCCGAGCTGGTATGCCTGCGCGATGTCCAACGGCACGCCCCGGTGCTCGAGCCACTGCAACAGGTGGGGGTTCGACTGGAGCCGGGCGGCGCACTCCTCGACGAACTTCCGGGCGTGCTCCTGCCACTTCAGCGGCGGGAACGTCACCGGGTTCAGCTGATCGAGCGTGCGGCCCGCCGAGTCACGCCTCGGCCTCTCCCTCTTCGCGCTCGCAGGCCCTGCCGCCTCGCCCTCTACGCTGAGAAAATCGAAAATTTTGGTCCAATCCCACCCCTCGACGTCCACCAACCACTGGACGTAGTCGCCGCTGAGGCCGCACTGACGACACCAGTACCCGCCGGACACCCCGGCCCGTTCGGCCACGTCCCCGCTCGGTGCCTGGTCCGGGAAGACCCGGAAGCGGTCGGTCCCGCCGCACACCGGGCACGGCCCCTGGTATTCGCCCCGGCCGCCGACGGGATGCTCGAACCCGCCGGGTACGCGCGCCCGCACCAGCTCGATCAGTTCAACGGGCATGACGTCCTCCGCCGGGCCTATCGTCCGTATGGTCCGCTATGGTCCGGCCAAAGGTCCAGGCCGGGAAGGCCCGGTGGGCAACGTTTCCCGAAGAGTTGGGACCATAGGGACTAAATCCTTTTCTCTTCATTTAGATACTTCCTTGTTCAAGATATTTATGAATAGGGAGTTTTACTCCCTATCATCCCGTGCACTAATCCATCCCCTGTCATTTCAAGGGCCTGCATGCCGGACCATTGCCCGGACCATAGGCGGACGATACGGACCTTTGCGCTACTCCTCCGGATGGAAACCGTCCTGATGCTCCATCTTGAGGTCGAGCCCGATGTAGTAGACCGTGCCCGACTTCTGTCGTTCAAACCCCTTGTCGTTCATCCAGTTCCCGAACTTCTTCTGTGCCGGTGGGAACTTACCGGCGCGCAGGTGGTACCACTCCTCGAAGACGCTATAGAGCTTGGAGCTGCCGACCCGCAGGCCGTTGCCGATCTCGCAGCACTCGAACAGGAACTCGCCCAGGGTATCCTCGCCCTCGCGGTACTTGTCCGTCGCCTCGGTCACGACAGCCGGCGGGCAGAGCCCGTAGGCCCTCCACGCCATGTGCCCCTCCACCAGCCAGGCCAGGACGCCGGGTAGGCAGGCGGCCAGCTTGGACTCGAGGCGCTTGTCGATGGGGCGCTCGAAAACCTGAGTCGGTTCCCCATGCACGAACGAGATGCGGTGCGGGATGGCCAACACGCGCTTCCAGAAGGCGTAGTCCGTGGCCGGGGCCGAGGGCAGGTTGTTGGTCAGCAGGAACATGAGGTGTGTCGGGTCGAACGTCGTGGGGTACTTGTCGTTCGGATGGCGGCCGGTCAGCGGGTCGCCGCCGGTCAGCCACTTGACCCGCTCGATGGAGAACTTGCGGCCCTCCGCCGTCTCCGACGCCCAGGCCAGCCGCAACCCCTTGAGGGACATGATCGACGGCGTGGGCGAATCGGCCGACCGGCTCACCCCCTGGTCCAGCAGCAGCTCAGACGGAAGCCCGCAGGCCAATGGGCCGAGGGTCCAATACAGGGTGTTGAGCAACGTCGATTTTCCGTTGCGCCCGCGCCCGGTCAGGATCGGCAGGATGTGGTCAGGGGTCGCGCCGAGCAGGGCGTACCCGCACAACCGCTGGATGAACGGGACCAGGTCCGGCTCCGGTTCGTCGATCTCCGGGTTCGTGTACACGGTCCGCAGAAACTCCTCCCACGCCGCCCGGTCAAAATCGGCCCCCCTCCACTCCACAGGCGCTGCGCGCACCATCCAGTCGTCCGGACGGCCGGGGCGGAAGTCCCCCGTCTCCAGGTCGATGATGCCGTTGGCTACGGGCAGCAGGTTGGGCCGGTTGTCCAGCCAGCTCGAGCGGCAGTTGAGCGGGAACCCGGTGATGGACCGGGCCTTGGTTATGACCGAAGATTCCCGCGTCGGGGCGCGCAGGGAGTAGATCCGCTTGCTCACGCCCTTGGTTCTCTCGGCCAGCTGCTTCTCCAGCGAGTCGATGTCGCCGCGCAGGATCTTCTGATCAGCCTCCGCCGCGGTATGCAGCAGCTCGTTATGCTTGTCCTCGATGGCGGCCTTGAACTTGGAGACCGTGGTCACCTGGTGCGCATGCCAGTAGGCCATGGCCACGTTCTCCACCAGGGAGTAGGCGTACACGCCCGATTCATCCATCCGCCAATGGTGCCCGGTGAACTCCAACGTCTCCGGAGTCTTCTTGTCTCCGCCAGTGGTGATGTTGATGGCCACTTTGTCCTTGTGCATGGCCGCGTACAGCTCGGCATCGCCGGTTACGTTCCGGCCCATGCACTCGAGGATGAACCCCGGATCCAGGGAGAGCCACGGCATGTCCAGCTCCGGCTCGGCCGGCGGCGCGGCCTGATCCCGAGGGACCGGCGGCGGGGACAGCGATTCCTCCAGCTGCCGCTTGAGGTCGGTCAATTCGGCCAGGTTCTTCTCGTTCATCCAGTCGAACCCGTCCGGCACCACCACGTCCCAGCGCCCGGCGGCGTCCTTGCCGAGCGTGTACCCATCCGGCAGGTCGAGGAGGGGCGCGGCCTGAGACATCATGCGATCATCAGCCACGGCACCACCTCCCGGCGACCGACCTCGAACAGGCCTCGATCAGCCCCGAAATTGTTTCACAGCCACCCGCCGATATTGCATTTTTCCCAAATTCCCACCCAACAAAAACCCCAAGCACGGCCGAGCCCCGAGCTATACGCGACCCCTGTATCCAGGCCATACAGGAGGACCCAAGCCGGTGGATAAGGCCATTGGACCATTGGCTTGTTCTTTCTCTAGGGGGGGAGATGGGGGAGCCGGACAGGTGCCGCCCCGGGCGTGGGGGAAAAGCGGAAGCGACCGTCCCGGTCGCGGTGATCGAACCATGCTGTCCAAGCCCTGCGGAGCACGCTGCACAGTTCACCTTTTGCTCACCTTTCTGAGGTGGGGTATGTCGGTCAAGTCGGGGAAAGTGGCAGCCTATTACATAGGCTTCCGTGTGGTTCCAGGGCATAAAGCACCTTCACACGGTGGAAGTCACAGGTTCAAATCCCGTATCGCCCACCACTTTGAATTAAAAAAACGGACGCTTGTCGAAAGCGTCCGTTTTTTGTTTTCCGGGGGCTTGCAGCCTTCCCGGCCCGGCGGCGGGGAGTCTAGCGGTTGGCCGAAAGACCCGCCAGGACGACCGATACCACCCTTTGCAGCAGGAGTTCCCGGTCCTCGTCCTTGTGTTCGAGGACCATCAGCGGGTGGTGGAAGGCCATGGTGGCCTCGAGCAGGGCCTCCACCGCGCCCTCGGGCGAGGGGACGTCGAGTTCCCCTGTCTCCGCCCCCCGCTCCACCAGACGCAGCAGCTGGTCGTGCATGTTTTGCAGGTGCCGGAGGACGAAGGGCTTGTCCGCCTCCACCGCCATGTTGAACGAGCGGAACAGTTCCGGGTCCCCCCGGACCTTGTTGCGCTTGCGCCGGTGGTAGGCCATGAACCATTCGATGATGGCCAGCCGCGCAGGGCCGCGGGTCTCGGCCACTCTGACCAGCGCCTCGTCCATCTCCGACAGCCACCGTTCCGAGATCGTGTCGAGGATGGCCACTTTGTCCGGAAAATGGTTGTACAGGGCCGCATGCGTGACGCCCAGCTCCCTGGCGACGTCCACGAGCCGGAACTTGTCCAGACCGTGCCGCCGGACAAGCTCCATGGTGATCTCGATGGTCTTCTCGACCAGTTCTTCCGAACTCAAGCCGGTCTTCGGCATGGCGCGCCCTCATCCACCCTGCATGTTCCCTGTGTACCGCGTCCATCTTAACGGGTTGGGCGCGGACACAAAAAAACGTTTTTATTACATTTCTCCCAAAAAGTAAGTTACCCCGGCGAGCTTGTCAAACGGCTCCCGCCGAGGGATTCACGAAATCTTGATCACGGGTTGACGAACTCAGGACTACAACTTACATTAAATGTAAATTGTAATATCATCAAAAAAATGCAAAAAAATTCTGACACGCGGACTCGGCCTCATCCGCAGTCCGCACAAAGGAGAAAACCATGAGCGCATCAACCGGAACAGCTATCGTCACGGGCGGCTCGCGCGGCATCGGCCGGGCCATTTCCCTGCGGCTGGCAGGGGACGGATTCGCCGTCGCGCTGAATTACGTCGGCAACAAGGAGCAGGCGGACAGAACGGTCGCCGAGATCACCGGCATGGGCGGCCGCGCGGTCGCCGTCCGGGGCGACGTCGGCAAGGTCGAGGATGTCGAGCGGCTGTTCCACGCGGCCAAGGAGGCCTTTGGCTCCGTGGAAGTGGTCGTGAACAGCGCGGGAATCATGCCCATGCAACCCATCGAGGGGGCGGACATGGACGTCTTCGACAAGGTCATCAACGTCAACCTCCGGGGCGCGTTCATCGTCCTGGGCCAGGCGGCCTCGCACCTCGAACGGGGCGGCCGGATCATCGCCCTGTCCTCCAGCGTCATCGCACCGGCCTTTCCGGGTTACGGCCCGTACATCGCTTCCAAGGCGGGCGTAGAGGGGCTGATCCGGGTACTGGCCAACGAGATGCGCGGACGAGGCATCACCGTCAACGCCATCGCCCCGGGGCCCATCGGCACGGACCTCTTTCTGGCCGGAAAGACCGAGGAGCAAATCGCCCGGATCGGCGGCATGGCTCCGCTCGAACCCCGACTAGGCACCCCGGAGGAAATCGCCGCGGCGGTCTCCTTCCTGGCCGGTCCCGACGGGACCTGGGTCAACGCGCAGGTGCTGCGCGTGAACGGAGGATTCGCCTAGGCCGCGAGTGGGGATGGACGCAATCGAGGGGTCAGAGAAAACCGCCTCGCGCCAGGACTACCGCCCGGCACAAAAAACGGACGCTCGTTGAAGCGTCCGTTTTTTGTGCTCTAGGCCGAAATCCAATCGAGGGCCTGGTCCAGCTTCTCGGGCGGGTAGAGCTTGACCTCGCAGTCCATGAGCAGTTCGCCCAGCTTGACGCCCCAGCGGACCCAGGCCGGACCGCCGACCACGGCCAACTTGCGGAATCCCTTGCGGTGGGCCATGCCGAATTTGGCGTCGTCCCAGAGGGCCTTAGGCTCCCATCCTTCGAAATTCTCGTCCATGTACAAGAGGGCGTCGGCCTTGCCGTGCTCCCGAATGATCATCTCCAGGGCCGGAATCCAGACCCTCTTGTAATCGTCGTCCGTGAGTTTGCCCGAGGCGCGGACCGCCAGCATCCTGGTCGTGGACTGTTCCATAACGGTAATCATGCGAAACCTCCTTGTAGAGATACCACTCAACCCAAGGAGCATACCCCATTTGCGAGCCCGTGCCCAGCCGAAGCCGCAGAATCGTTTCGGGTTCCGACCGATCAGGCGAAGGTCACCCGGATGGCCACATCGCCGCTCAGGCCGTCGAGCCGGGCGAGGAATCCGTCCGCGTCCAGGCCGCCCGCCTTCACGATCTGGGCCTTTTTCCCGCGCAGGAACTCGGCCAGCAGCGCGGCGTCCACCAGGATGCCCCGCGCGAGCAGCCCCCGGCCACTCTCCACGGCTAGGGTGCTGAAGACCTTCATGGTCAGCCGGGCCGGAGCCGCGTCGGCGCGGGAGTGGTCCTTGACCTCGATCCCGCTGCGGAAGCTCCTGTAGAAATTGTCCCTGCCCATGACAATGCCCACCAGGCCCGGCATGGCGCTGCCCAAGGCCATGCGGTCCCCGTCCTTGATGAAGGTCCGGTCCAGGTCGTCCACCGGGCTGTTGTTCAGGAAGATGGTCCGCACCGTGGAGTCGATGAATTCGTCGTCGAAACCGAGCGCCTCATGCAAAAATTCGCGCACCGAAGTCCCGGAAACCCCGTCCAGGGCGAACCCCTTCTGGAGAATATAGTTCCACCCCCACGCGGCCTCCGCGACCATAGAAATTCCCATACAGTCGTCCTTACTGATCAATTCCATTTTTGCCTTCCGGATCTATTGTACAAAGTTCGAACATTATGCCGGTCTAAACATAATATATTGTTTTTTTTGACATTAATTTTGAAAACGGGGTATGAGAAGACAGTTAGTCCGTTTATCGACAATGCGTCAAGAGGTACGCTCAATTCCAAAAAAGACTGAGGGTGAATCAATGTCTAAAATTTTGAGAATCAACTGTCGGACGAAGGAATACGCTTTTGAGGATGCCGGTCCCTACGTCGGCCTCGGCGGCCGCGCACTGACCTCCAGGGTCATCAACAAGGAAGTGCCGGCCACCTGCCATCCCCTGTCCGCCGAGAACAAACTGGTTATCGCAACCGGCCTGATGGGCGGCTCCACCGCCGCCAACTCCGGCCGCGTGTCCGTGGGCACCAAGTCCCCGCTGACCGGCGGCATCAAGGAGTCCAACTCCGGCGGCCTGTTCGCCCACAAGATGCCCAAGATGGGCCTCAAGGCGATCATCCTGGAAGACAAGCCCGAGGAAGGCGCGCCCTTCTCCACCCTGTTCATCACCGAGGACAAGGTCGAGTTCCGCGACGCCTCCGACATCACCGGCCTGGACACCTACCCCGGCCATGACAAGCTCCTGGCCCAGTACGGCGACAAGCTGTGCGCGGCCATGATCGGACCCGCCGGCGAAACCCTGCGCAAGACCGCCACCATCCAGTTCACCGATCCGTACAAGCGGCCCGCCCGCTCGGCCGGACGCGGCGGCACCGGCGCGGTCCTGGGTTCCAAGAAGATCAAGGCCATCGTCCTCGACCCCGAGGTCAACGTGAAGGTCGAAGCCGCCGATGGGGCCGCCTTCAAGGATGCCCGCTCCACCTGGGTCTCCATCCTGAAGGGCCATCCGGTCACCTCCCAGGGTCTGCCCGGCTTCGGCACCTCCGTGCTGGTCAACATCATCAACGAGGCGGGCGCCATGCCCACCAAGAACTTCCGCTACGGCCAGTGCGAGCACGCCGCCGAGATCTCTGGCGAAAAGATCGCCGACATCATCAAGGAGCGCGGCGGCAAGACCACCGAGGGTTGCCACACCGGCTGCATCATCCAGTGCTCCCAGCAGTACAACGACGCCGACGGCAACTACGTCACCTCCGGCTTCGAGTACGAGACCGTCTGGGCCCTGGGCGCCAACTCCATGATCAAGGACATCGACGACATCGCCCTGATGGACCGCATCTGCGACGAGAAGGGCATGGACACCATCGAGATCGGCAACACCGTCGCGGTGGCCATGGACGGCGGCATCATCCCCTGGGGTGACGGCAAGGCCGCCATCGAGCTGCTCAAGAAGGTCGGCACCAACGATCCCCTGGGCATGATCATCGGCAACGGCGTGGACTTCGCCGGCGGCGCGTTCGGCGTGGACCGCCTGCCCACCGTCAAGGGCCAGTCCATGCCCGCCTATGACCCGCGCGCGGTCAAGGGCGTGGGCGTGACCTACGCCACCACCGCCATGGGCGCGGACCACACCGCCGGTTACGGCGTCACCGCCAACGTCCTGGGCGTGGGCGGCTCCGTCGACGGCCACAAGAAGGAAGGCAACGTGGAGCTGTCCAAGAACCTCCAGGTGGCCACCGCCGCCATCGACTCCATGGGCTTCTGCCTGTTCGTGGCCTTCGCGGTCCTGGATTCCGACAACGGCGTCCAGACCATGGCCGACCTAGTCCAGTCCTGGACCGGCAACGCCTTCTCCGTGGACGACCTGGTCGCCTTGGGCGCGGGCACCATGAAGGACGAGCAGGAATTCAACGAGCGCGCGGGCTTCTCCAAGATCGACGATCAGCTGCCCCGCTTCTTCGAGACCGATCCCCTGCCGCCTCACAACGTGACCTGGGACTACACCGTGGAAGAACTCCAGGGCGCCAAGGTCTAACGACGCATCGAGACCAACGACACGGGCCGGGGAGCATTCCCCGGCCCCTTTTTGTGGTTGACCCCCGTACCCCAACCGCCTAGGTTCATGACATGGGAATAGAACTCAAATGTTTCGCCACCCTGCGGGATTACCTGCCGGAAAACGCAGACGACTACCCCGTGGAGCCGGGTGATACCATCCGCTCCTTGGTGGCCAGGCTCGGCATCCCGGAGAAGGACGTGACCATCATGTTCATCAACGCCCTGCGCTCCGACCTGGACAGCGAGATCAAGGACGGCGACCGCGTCGGCCTGTTTCCCCCGGTGGGCGGAGGTTAGCCACTTGGCCGCCTCCATCGAAGACTCCATCCGGGGTCTCGCGCAATCCCGCGCCCTGCCCTGGGGCGGCAGGGGGCCGGTCCTGGACGTGTGGGACGTGGCCGAACTGGCAGGGAGGCACGGCCTGCCCGGCCACGAGATCGAGGCCCTGGCCCTGGACCTGGACGTCACGCCCGCCCGCTACCTGCGCAACCGCCGGTCCATCTCCCGCGAAGACCAGATCCGCCTGCTGCGGGCGCGCCTCGCCATGGTCGGGCTCGGCGGCCTGGGCGGCTCGCTGCTGGAGCAGTTCCTGCGCCTGGGCGTCGGCCGCGTGCGCGCGGCGGACGGCGACCGGTTCGAGGCCTCCAACCTGAACCGGCAGGCCCTGTCCACCCTGGACGGGCTCGGCCGGGACAAGGCCCACGCGGCCCGGCTGCGGGCCGGAGAGGTCAACCCCTCGATCACCCTGGAAACACGCTCCGAATTCCTGACCATCGAGACCCTACCCGGTTTTCTCGACGGCTGCGCCCTGGCCGTGGACGCCCTGGGCGGCCTGGCCATGCGCGGTCATCTCCAGCAGGCCGCCTCCGAGGCGGGCATCCCCCTGGTGACCGGGGCCCTGGCCGGATGGACCGGGTATGTGGCCGTGGTCATGCCCGGGCGGATCGGCCCGGCCGACCTCATGGGCACGGACAACGGCGGCGAGGAGCGCCTCGGCTGCCCGGCCCCGGCCGTGAACCTGGTGGCCTCGCTCATGGCTATGGAGGTCGTCAATGTCCTGACCGGCGCGCCGACCCTGGCCGACAAAATGCTCGTCGCGGACCTGCGTTCCCACACGTTCGAAACCGTTTCGCTCTGATTCGGTGCCAACCCGAGCCCCATTATGTTTTCATTGACGTAATTCAAAAAAATCGTCTATTTTCTTCACTTGGTAGAATATCTTTCCGAATAGGCTCCTTTTTTTTGGATCCGAGAACTCCGAGGTACCTCATGAAGCGAAACCCCGATACCATCCTGAGACTGCGCGTCTGGCTCGAACAAGAGGACCAGACCTATATCGGCATCGGCAGCACCCTGCTGCTCCAGCAAGTGGAGAAACTGGGATCGTTGCGCAAGGCGGCGGAAGCCCTGGGCATGTCCTACAGGCGGGCATGGGGCAAATTGAAGAATGCCGAGGAACGCATCGGCAAGCCCCTGGTGGAGAAGACCAAGGGCAAGGGCCAGCGCTTCAACCTCTCGCCCTACGGCAAGGAGGTCATGGAGAGATTCCTGCATTTCTACCTGGACGTGGAGGAATACGCCACCAAGCGCGCCTCGGAACTGCTCGAAATGGAAGTCAAGAAATCCGGAGAGTTCTACCGGGACGACATGGAATAGAACCTCATCTTGTTTGGGGTCCGCGGATACAACTGTTCATCAATGGAGGAAAAAATGAAACGTTTGCTTATTGCCGCCCTGTCCTGCCTCATCGCCCTGGCCATGGCCCTGCCCGCGCTGGCCGGTCCGACCCTGATGATGGCCACCACCACCAGCACCGCCAACACCGGCCTGCTGGATGAACTGATCGTGCCCAAATTCCTCAAGGATACCGGCATCGAGATCAAATACGTGGCCGTGGGCACCGGCAAGGCCCTCAAGATGGCCGAGAACTGCGACGTGGACGTGGTCCTGGTCCATGCCCCCGCCGCCGAGAAGGTATACGTGGACAAGGGCGTGCTCGTTGACCGCAAGGAACTCATGTACAACGACTTCGTCATCATCGGCCCGGCCTCTGACCCGGCGGGCGTCAAGGGCATGCAGGTGGCCGAAGCCCTGAAGACCATCGCCGAGAAGAAGGCCGTGTTCGCCTCCCGCGGCGACAACTCCGGCACCCACAAGAAGGAGCTCTCCCTGTGGAAGGCCGCAGGCATGGCCGTGCCCGAAAAGGAAGCCTGGTACATCCAGACCGGCCAGGGCATGCTCCCGACCATCAATATCGCCAATGAGAAGAACGGCTACACCATGACCGACCGCGGCACCTTCATCAAGTACGCGGACACCAAGGGCGGCAATCCGCCGCTGGTGGTCCTGGTGGAAGGCGACAAGGTCCTGTTCAACCAGTACAGCGCCCTGGCCGTGAACACCGAAAAGTGCAAGGACGCCCAGTACGATCTGGCCACCAAGTTCATCGCCTGGATGGCCTCCCCGGACACCCAGAAGGCCATCGGCAACTTCCAGCTGCTCGGCAAGAAGCTGTTCATCCCCAACGCCCAATAATAGAGCACAGTTGACCCGACGGGGGAGGGAGGCGGCAACTCCCTCCCCCGTTTTCGTGAGATCACCATGGAATATCTGCTTGAAGGCTTCCGGCAGGGGCTCCTGCTTCTCTTCTCGGGCAATCCCGAGGCCTACACGGCCATCTGGGCCACGGTCTACGCCTCGACGCTGTCCATGATCTGCAGCATGGGCATCGGCGTGCCCCTGGGCTTTCTGCTCGGCTACAAGAAATTTCCCGGAAAGAAGGTCGTCCGCACCGGCGTGGACACACTGCTTTCCTTTCCCACCGTGGTCATCGGACTGGTTGTCTACGCCTTCCTGACCCGGAACGGCCCCCTGGGCGGCACCGGCCTGCTCTTCACCATTCCGGGCATGGCCATCGGCCAGACCCTGCTCGGCCTGCCCATCATCATCGCCATGACCGCCAACGCCGTGGAGTCCCTGGACAAGCGCCTGCCCATGACCCTGATCACACTCGGCGCCAGCCCCGGCCAGATGATGTGGGCCACGGTCCTCGAGGCGCGCTACTCCATCATGCTCGCGGCCATGGCAGCCTACGGGCGCATCGTCTCCGAGGTGGGCATCTCCATGATGGTCGGCGGCAACATCAAGTGGCACACCCGGACCATCACCACGGCCATCGCGCTGGAGACGGGCAAGGGCGAGTTCGCCATGGGCATCGCGCTCGGCATGGTCCTCCTGGCCGTGGCCCTGCTGGTCAACATCGGGGCCTCGGGCCTCAAGAAGCGGGCCGTCCAATGACCGCGCCGCTGATCACCCTCGACAACGTCCGGCAGCGCTACTCGGACCGGACCGTCCTCGACATCGAGCACCTGGAGTTCGCGGAAGGGACCATCACCGGACTGGCCGGGCCCAACGGCTCGGGCAAGTCCACCCTGCTGCGCCTGCTCGCCTTCCTGGAGCCTCCGGCAAAGGGGACCATCCATTTTCTCGGCCGCCCCACTTCGGCCAGATCGACCGTGAACCGGCAGGTCACCCTGCTGGTGCAGGAACCCTACCTGCTCAAGCGCACGGTCTTCGCCAATGTGGCCTACGGCCTGCGCATCCGCAAAAAGAACGACATCCCCGCCAAGGTGGCCCGCGCCCTGGAGGTCGTCGGCCTCGATCCCGCCGTGTTCGCCAAACGGCAGTGGTTCGAGCTGTCCGGCGGCGAGGTGCAGCGCGTGGCCCTGGCGGCCCGGCTGGTCCTCAAGCCCAAGCTCCTGCTCATGGACGAGCCCACGGCCAGCCTGGACGCCAAGAGCGCCGAGCTGATCCATCAGGCTGCCCTGTCCGCCCGCGAGGAGTACGGCGCGAGCCTGGTCATCGCCAGCCACGACATGACCTGGCTCACGGCGGTCACGGAGCACATCCACTATCTCGAAAACGGCCGCCTGGTGCGGACCATATAACCGTTCGGAGGACCCATGAAGGCAGTCTCCATCATCGGACCCAAGAATTCCGGCAAGACCACTCTGGGCGTGGAACTCGCCCGCCACTTCAAGGAGCGGGGCCTGACCGTGTCCGCGGCCAAGTTCAGCCACCACGGCTTCGACTGGAGCGACGCCGACACCACGGACTACGCCGCCGTGTGCGACACCGTGGCGGGCCTGGGCCCCAAGGAGGCCTTCGTCCACTGGACCAGCCACCGTTTCCTGCCGGACCTGCTGCCGCTGCTGACCAACGACGTGCTCATCGTGGAGGGCGGCAAGGAGCTCGGCTTCCTGCCCCGCATCCTCTGCCTGCGCGGCGACCTGTCCGACGGCATCGACTGGCTCCACCCGGAACTGGCCATCGCCAGCGTGGGCGAAACGTCCGTGGACGGCGTGCCGGTGATCAACGACCTTCCGGCCCTAGCGGACGCGGTCCTCGAAAAGGGCTTCTTCCTGCCGGGCATGGACTGCGAAACCTGCGGCCGCCCGGACTGCCGGACCCTGGCCTCGGAGATCGTGGCCGGAAAGACCACCCCCCGGGCCTGCCTGGCCATGCACAACTCCATCCAGGTCGACATCGACGGCGCGGTGGTGGGCATGAAGCCGTTCGTGGAAGACATCATCTCCGCCTCCATCCGCGAGATGATCCGCACCCTCAAAGGGTACGCGCCGGGCAAGGCGACCATCAAGCTGGACGTGTAGCCGTGCGCATCGTCCTCTTCGAGCCGGAGATTCCGCCCAACACCGGCAACATCGCGCGGCTGTGCGCGGCCACCAGAACCCCGCTGCACCTCATCGAGCCGCTCGGGTTCACCATCGACGACAAGCATCTCAAGCGCGCCGGGCTCGATTACTGGCCGTATGTCGACGTGACCGTGCACCCGGATTTCGGCCAGTTTCTCGAAGCCGTGGCCCCGCCGCGCCTGGTCATGGCCACCACCAAAGGGAGCACGTCCCACCACCGCTTCGAGTTCCGGGCGGACGACGCCATCGTGCTGGGCCCGGAGACGCGCGGCCTGCCCCCGGAACTCATGAAGGGCCACCCCAAGGTGCGCATCCCCATCTGGGGCGAGGTGCGCAGCCTGAACCTGTCCACGGCCACCGGCATCCTGCTTTTCGAGGCCCTGCGCCAGACCGGCGGCATCGTGGACGCCTTCCCGGCTTGAATTTTCGCCGCCCCGGCGGTAGGATTCCACAGTCCAAGAGATTGCGAACCCTTTCACCAGAGACCAAGCACACTCCATGAAACTTCTCGTTACCGGCGGCTGCGGCTTCATCGGCACCAACTTCATCCGGCTCATGCTCGCCGCGCACCCGGACTGGTCCATCCTCAACCTGGACAAGCTGACCTACGCGGGCAACCGGCTGAACCTCCTGGACCTGGAGGAGAACGAGCCGCGCTACGAGTTCGTCCGGGGCGACATCTGCGACCGGGAACTGGTCATGGACATCCTGACCGGCAACAAGGTGGACGCGGTGGTCAACTTCGCGGCCGAATCCCACGTTGACCGATCCATCAACGATCCGTCGCCCTTTGTGACCACCAACACGGGCGGGGCGCAGACCCTCATGGAATGCGCCCGCCAGTGCGGCACCGGGCGGTTCGTCCACGTGTCCACGGACGAGGTCTACGGCACCCTCGGGCCCAGCGGAAAATTCACCGAGACCACGCCGCTGGCCCCCAACAGCCCGTACTCGGCCAGCAAGGCGGGCGCGGACCTCATGGCCCGGGCCTACTTCGAGACATACGGCTTCCCCGTGCTGATCACCCGCTGCTCCAACAACTACGGGCCATACCAGTTCCCGGAAAAGCTCATTCCGCTCATGTACCTGAACGCCAAGGCGGGCCGGAAGCTTCCGGTCTACGGCGACGGGCTCAACGTGCGCGACTGGATTTTCGTGGACGACCACTGCCGGGGCGTGGAGCTGACCCTGACCAGGGGACGCGAGGGCCAGGTGTACAACTTCGGCGGCAACGCCGAGGAGACCAATATTTCGGTGGTCAAGACCCTGCTGTCCATCGTGGGCAAGCCGGAGTCGCTGATCACCTTCGTCACGGACCGGCCGGGCCACGACAAGCGGTACGCCATGGACTTCTCCCTGGCGGCCGAAGAACTCGGCTTCGCCCCGACCCTGCCCTTTGACCAGGGACTGGCCAAGACCATCGCCTGGTACGAGGCCAACACCACCTGGCTCGAACAGGTGCAGAGCGGCGAATACCGGACGTTCATGGACTCCTGGTACGAGGAGCGCGCCTGATGCGCATGGAAGGATTGCGCATAGCCGTCCTCGGCGGCAGGACCGGCCTGCTCGGCCAGGCCCTGTCCAAGGCCTTCGACAACGCCGGGGCCCTGGCCTTCCCCCTGTCCAGGCGGGACTGCGACGTCCTCGACCCGATGTCCGTGGAACAATGGATGGACAGGAACGACCCGGACCTGCTGATCAACGCCACGGGCTACACCCAGGTGGACCTGGCCGAGGACGAATCGGAAATGGCCTTCGCCCTCAACGGCTCGGTCCCGCCCCTGCTGGCCACCCTGGCCGCGCGCCGGGCCATCCCCTTTGTCCACTACAGCACGGACTTCGTCTTCAACGGACGGAAAAACACGCCCTACACCGAGTACGACGAGCCCAGCGCCACCTCGGTCTACGGCATCAGCAAGGCGGACGGGGAACGCGGCCTGCTCAAGCTCGGCTACAAACGCACCCTGATCATCCGCATCTCCTGGCTATTTGGGCCGGGACGGACGAATTTCGTGAAGAAGATCCTGGGACTGGCCGACGCGCACAAAAAACTCACCGTGGTCAACGACCAGATCGGCTCCCCGTCCTACACCCCGGACATAGCGGCAAACACCATCAGATTACTGGAGAAGGACGCCACCGGCGTTTTCCACCTGGCCAATTCGGGCGCGACCTCCTGGCACGGGCTGGCCAATACCGCCGTGAGCCTGGCCAACAAGGACTGCACCGTCTCGCCGGTGCCCACCTCGGCTTACCCCACCAAGGCCTTCCGGCCGCCCTACTCGGTGCTTGACCTGTCCAAGTTCATCCGTACCACGGGCCTGGCTCCGCGCCCCTGGGAGGAAGCCCTCGAACAGTACGTGCGCGGCGACCTCGGCCTGGGGGCCTAGAGCATCAGTTCGCGGACCCGGGCGTTGGATTCGACCAGCCGCTCGGACAGGAGGTTGATCAGGAACCGGTTGATGGCCGTGACCAGCCTGGGCACGCGCGCCTCGATGGCGTCGAGCTTGCGCAGGGTCATGCGGTAGAGGACGCACTTCTCCGCCGCCCGGATGGTCGCCGATCTCGGGGACAGGGTGTAGATGCCCATCTCGCCGAAGACCGCGCCGGGTCCGACCTTCTTGAGCCGGACGATCCGCCCGTCGGGCAGCTCCAGTTCCACGTCCAGCCTGCCCGACTCCACGAAATACATGGCGTCCGAGTTGTCGCCCTGGCGGAAGACCGCCTCGCCCGCCTGGACCACCTCGCGCTTGAGGACCTTCATGAGCGCCGGGATGTACTTGGGTTCCGGAAAGATCGGCACGAGCAGCTCGGGCAGGGTCTTCTGCCGGATTTCGAGCATGCCCTCGGCGTCCAGCACATGGTTCTCGCACCACTCCAGAGCATAGTCCAAGTTGAAGAAAATCTTGAACTGCCCCTCCTCGTCGCCCGCGTACCCGAGGGAGACGAGATGCGACTCCAACTCCAGCGGCGCGCTCGTGATGACCACCTGAACCCTGTTCTCCACGGCCAGCTTGTAGAGCTTTGCGAACCCTAAGCTCGAGGCCGAGGCGAACCCTCGGGCCAGGCGGAAATCGAGGACCAGGTATTCCAGGGAGAGCTGGTTCTCGGCCTCCAGCCGCCTGCGGACGTCCCTGAGGAGTTGTTCCATGGCTCCCAGGAAGATGAACCCCTGGAGGCGCATGATGTGGATATGGTCGCCGAATTCCTTGAGCACGCGCTGCTGGGACGAGGCCCGATCCACGTTGCTGGTATGCTGCGAGCCGGAGAGCACGTTGCGCACCACCCCGCCGCGCCCCGCCCGGCTGACCGTGACCATCAGGGCCAGGGCCACGCCGAAGCCGATGCCCTCAAGCAGCCCGAGAAGGATGGTGGCCGCGAAGGTAAACCGGAGCAGCCACAGCTCGGACCGGCTGGTGAAGGACGACTTGGTGCGCAGCATCCAGTCGCGGATGAGGTCCAGCCCGGCGTAGACGAGCAGCCCCTCGGGCACGAACCGGGGAATCATGGGCAGGATGAAGTCCGCATAGAACAGCCCCACCGCGCAGATCAGCCCGGCCACGATGCCGGCCAGCGGCCCCCGGCCGCCCGCGGCATAGCTGCCCGCGCTCCGGCCGAAGGACAGGGAGACCGGCATGCCGCAGCACAGCCCGGAGACCATGTTGGTCACGCCCAGCGCACTGTATTCGCGGCTCAGGTTGCTCTCGCGGCCCCGGATCAGTTCGAGCCGGGTGATCCGGTACATGACCGTGAGCACGGCCAGGATGACCATGGCCCCGATGTACAGCCCGTGGGATTTGATCACCGACCATTGGATGTCGGTGAAGAGCATGGGCGACTTGAGCACGCTCACCAGGTGGACCAGCAGCGACCCCTTGGGAAAGGGCACCGGCTCGGCCAGGTCGCGGATCGCCGGGTCCGTGGCCCAGATGCCCGCCGCGTTGCCCGCGCCCACGGCCACCAGGATCAGGGCCAGCAAGAACAGGGAGTTCTTGGTCCGGAACATGGCGAAAAACAGGATCAGGCCGAAGATCACGCTCGGCCCCATGGTGTAGAGGTCCCGGCTGAGGTTGAAATTGGTCACCAGGGACAGCCCCAGGCTGTAGACGTTGCTCCAATCGAGGCTCAGATCCCCCATCCAGGCGAACGCCCCGATAAGCACGAACACGCCCACGCCGCCGATGACCCCGCCGATGATCTGGAGCGGAATGTAGCGGATGTATTCGCCGAGCTTGAGCTGCCCGAGCACGAGCAGGCTCAGCCCGGTCAGCAGGGCCGCAACCGCGACGCCCGCCAGAAGGGTCGGCAGGATGAGTTCCGGGGCGAAGGTGTCGGCCATGTAGCGGTACATGCTGCCCATGAACAGAAAAAGCACGGCGGTCAGGACCGTCTCCGGGCCGACCAGGGCAAAGGGCACCCGCGACAGGAAGGAAAAGAAGATGGACCCGACGATGACCCCGGTCAGGGCGGTGCCGAGCAGAAACGGCAGATACTGGTGCATGCCTCCCTGGGACGCGGCCAGCAGGGACAGGGAATAGACGAAAAAGAGCGACAGCACGCCGGAGACGACGCCAGCGTAAAGATTCAGCGTCTTGCCGCCGCGCAGCAGCCGCCAGCGCTCCGGGTCGCCGACCGTCTCGAGGCTCTCCCCGTCCGCGCCCCCCCGGAAGTCGACATCCCAGACCTGCGGCTCGTCGGGCTCGGCCAGGTCGCTGACATCGATCTCGCTCTCGTCCACCTCGGGCAGGTACTCCACGGCCTTGAGCGGCTCGCCGCACCGCGAGCAGGCGGCGCGGCCGGGCTCCTGCACGTGGCCGCAGGCGGCGCAGATGACGTCCTCGGGCCCTTCCAGGTTCACGTCCAGTTCCCCGGCGTCCAGGTCGATGGGCTGCAGCGGTTCGCCGTCCCCACCCGCCGGAAGCGGCTCGTCCCGCACGGCGGCCGCGGCCGATGGCATCTCCACGTCGAAGGGTATGGCGCCGTTCACGGTCCCGGCCCCTGCATCGGCCGCGGCTTCGGCCTGATGTTCGGTCTCGATGGTCACGCCCCGGCCGCAACCGGGACACTTGGCCTTTTTCCCGGTCAAACCGTCCGGGACAACACGTTCATAGCCGCAGGATTCACACTTGAAAATCGCCACAAGGTACCGCCGGGTTCAAGAGGTGCTATACATGACCGGAACAGACGAAACCGGTTTACATATTGTTTCACGCATTTAAGTACATACGTCAACCCAGGCCCACGCGCAAGCGGGTGAAACAACGTCGGCTGCATATCTTTTTTTTCAAAAAAACATATGCAAGGTCTAAAGTTCCCGATCTATGAGTCGATATAATTGGTGCGAGTGAGGCGAAATGTGTACACGGACGTATGCACCTCCTCGGACCGGAACTCGAAATCCCATGGAAGGGCGACCATGCGCAAGCATACCGTTTCCATAATCGTTTCCGACCTGGAAACCCACCCTGGCCTGCCGCGACTGCTGCAGTCCATCTCCCGACAGTCCGAAGGGCTGGACCGGACCGAGATCGTGGTGGCGGGAAACGGCGGACACGACCCTTCCGAACCGGCCCTGTGGCGGGCCATCACCGGCCTCGACGCCACCCGGCTGGAAACCTTCGATCCCAACGTCACCCCGGCCCGTGCGCGCAACCTGGCCGCCGCCAAGGCCATCGGCGACCGGCTCGTGTTCCTGCGGCCCGACCACCGGCTGGACCCCAAGTACCTGACCACCGCCGACGCGGTCTTCGCGGACCACCCCGAAACCGACATCATGTACGCCGACTACATCCGGCTCGCGTCGGGCAAGAACCGCTCCACGGGTCCGTCCATGATCCAGCTGCCGCCCTACCGCGACGGCCTGCTCCAGACGCGCGGCTTCCTCGGCCCCGGCGTGCTCATCACCCGCGAAGCCTTCGACCGGACCGTCGGCTTCCGTGACAACACCTACTACCGCGACTGGGATCTCTGGGTCCAGGCGGCGCAGGCGGGGGCCTCGTTCTACCACGTCAGCTACCCGCTGACCTCCTGCGAACACCGCAAGGTCACGTTCAAGGAACGGGCCGAAGACGGCCGGTGCAAGGCCGTCCTGGTCATCAACAACCAGCACTTCTTCCATGAGCACACGGTGCGCTGGGCGCTCTCCTACCTGCGCGGCGAAACCTGGGCCGAAGCCTACGGATTCATGACCATCCCCGGCCCCATGGACATCACCCGCATGCTCCACGACCACGCCATGAGGGTCATGGGCACGGACGCCCTCGCCGAAGAGGCCATACGACAGTTCGACCAGGCGGTCATCAACTCCCATCTCCTGTAAACCATTCGTTCAGTAAGGTAATGGTTTGGGTAAAGCGGCTTCCGATAACGTCGCATCTGCACAACTCTCGAAAGCCTTGTGCGAGCGCGGGTGAAAAGCCGCTGGGTGCTGCGCACCCAAATCGCTCCATAAAGAGAATGGCGATGCCTTGGGTCAATATCGAACCAAAACGCATCTTGCGCCTACCCCGCGAAGCGGCAATAAAAAGTTTAGGAAGAAAAGGGGGATGGGGGTCCGGGGGAAGGGGGAAAGGAAAGCCCTTTTC
>NZ_JBGLYH010000022.1:0-56887 GCF_041414475.1 Pseudodesulfovibrio karagichevae | reverse complement strand
GGAAAAGGAGGGGATGGGGGTCCGGGGGAAGGGGAGGAAAGAACCCTTTTCAAAGGGTTTTTCCTCCCCTTCCCCCGGCCGCCGGAGGCAAAAAAAAGAGCGGACGCGCCATGCGCGTCCGCTCTTTTTATTATCGATGAATCGGGGAGACTAGTCTTCGTCGGCGACGTAGTCGGAGATGGCGCATTCGGTGGTCAGCAGCATGCTGGACACGGACGCGGCGTTCTGCAGGGCGATGCGGGTGACCTTTTTGGGGTCGATGACGCCTTCCTTGACGAGGTCGGCGTATTCGCCGGTGGCGGCGTTGAAGCCGTTGTTGCCCTTGAGCTCCTTGACCTTTTCGACGACCACGGTGCCTTCGAGACCGCAGTTGTTGGCGATCTGCTTGAGCGGCTCCTCGATGGCGCGGGCGATGATGTCGATGCCGGCCTGTTCGGTGTCGTTGGCGCCCTTGAGGGCCTTGAGGGCCTTTCCGGCGCGCACCAGGGCGGTGCCGCCGCCGGGGACGATGCCTTCGTCAACGGCCGCGCGGGTGGCGTTGAGGGCGTCCTCGACGCGGTCCTTGCGTTCCTTCATCTCGATCTCGGTGGGCGCGCCGACCTTGACCACTGCCACGCCGCCGACCATCTTGGCCAGCCGCTCCTGGAGCTTCTCGCGGTCATAGTCGCTGGTGGCGTTGCTGGCCATGTTGGAGATCTCGTCGCAGCGGGCCTCGATGGCCTTCTTGTCGCCCGCGCCGTCCACGATGAGGGTGTTCTTTTTGTCGATCACGACCTTCTTGGCGGTGCCGAAGTGTTCGGGACGGATGGATTCCAGGGTCACGGCGGTGTCCTCGGAAACCGGGGTGGCGCCGGTCATGATGGCGATGTCGCGGACCATTTCCTTGCGGCGGTCGCCGAAGCCCGGGGCCTTGACGGCGCAGACCTTGAGCGCGCCGCGCATGGCGTTGATGGTCAGTCCGGCCAGGGCCTCGTTTTCCACGGTCTCGGCGATGATCAGCAGGGGGCGTCCCGCCTTGGCCACGGCCTCGAGGATGGGCACGAGCGCCTTGATGTTGGAGATCTTGTTTTCGGCCAGGAGGATGAACGGATTCTCGAAGGTGACGTTCTGGGCATCCTGGTTATTGACGAAATAGGGGGAGAGGTAGCCGTTGTCCCACTGCATGCCTTCGACCACGTTCAGTTCGGTGGTCAGGCCCTGGGACTCCTCGACGGTGATGACGCCGTTGTTGCCGACCTTGTCCACGGCCTCGGCCAGGATCTCGCCGATGGTCATGTCGTTGTTGGCGGAGATGGCGCCCACCTGGGCGATTTCGGAGGTCTTCTTGATGGGCTTGGCCATCTTGTCCAGCTCCTCGACCACGGCGGCCACGGCGGCGTCGATGCCGCGCTTCAGCGACATGGGGTTGCGTCCGGCGGCCAGGAGCTTGACGCCTTCGTTGAACACGGCCTGGGCCAGGACGGTGGCGGTGGTGGTGCCGTCACCGGCGATGTCGTTGGTCTTCTTGGCCACTTCCTTGACCATCTGGGCGCCCATGTTTTCGAGCTTGTCCTCGAGGTCGATCTTCTCGGCCACGGTCACGCCGTCCTTGGTCACCTGGGGAGCGCCCCAGGTCTTCTCGAGCATGACGTTGCGGCCCTTGGGGCCCAGGGTGACCCTGACGGCGTTGGCCAGGGTGTTGACACCGCGCTGCATGCCCTCGCGGGCTACCGCTTTGTAATCAATTGCTTTTGACATTGTTCCTAATCCCTATGAAAAGTGGTTGTCTGTAATGGTGATTTCCGTTCGGTAAAACGGTGCGGAGTGGTTCAAGTGCGAGGCGCGAAAAGCGGACAAGGCCGAAGCGTAGTCTTCCTACGCGAGGGTTTGGCCGCTTTGAAGCAACGAAGCAATTGGACCGCTATGCGCCGTTTTATGCGAAGACGCCGAGGATGTCGTCCTCGCGCATGACAATCAGCTCGTCGCCGTCCATGCTGAATTCGCTGCCCGCGTATTTGGCGAACAGGACGATGTCCCCTTCCTTGACGGTCTTGCACTCGGGGCCGGCGGCCACGACGATCCCGTTCTGGGGTTTCTCCTTGGCGGAATCAGGGATGTAGATGCCCCCGGCGGTCTTTTCCTCTTTTTCCTTCCTCTGGACGATGACGCGGTCATTGAGCGGTTTCAAACCCATGAAAAGTCTCCTTATGCTGTCTTCACCGCAAGCAGTGGCGGCGTATGTTTCGACTGGGCCAAGAGATAAGTACGGTATAGGCGGTGTCAACAGGCGGGCGGGATATTTTTCCCGACCGTTTCGGAGGCCAGGTTGAAATCCCCGTGGAAGCGGGGTAGTGCTATAGGTAGAGAAAAAATCAACTAACCGAGAAAACGGGAGAAGGTACAGAATGGAACCCGCGCTAAGACGGCTGGTGGTGGTCTCCAATCGCCTTCCGGTCGCCCTCCGCAAGGAGGAGGACGGCTGGAAGATCAAACAGGGATCGGGAGGCCTGGTCACGGCCATGGCCCCGGTGCTCAGGAACCGGGGCGGCATGTGGATAGGCTGGTCCGGGGCGTCGGACGGCGAGGCCGACATGGACGAACTCCTGGCCGACTTCACGGAGGAGGCCGGGTACGAGCTGTGCACCGTGCCCCTGACCGAGGAGGACGTGGACGGTTACTACTACGGCTTTTCCAACGAGATCATCTGGCCGCTGTTCCACGACCTGCAGAGCCGCTGCCGCTTCCATCCCCGCTACTGGCGCACCTACCTGGACGTGAATTTCAAGTTCGCCGAGGCCGTGGCCCGGCGCTCCTCGCCGGACGACTACATCTGGATCCAGGACTACCACCTCATGCACCAGGCCTTTTTCCTCAAGTCCATGGGCGTGCGGCGCAACACCGGGTTCTTCCTGCACATCCCCTTCCCGCCGCCGGACATCTTCATGAAGCTGCCGTGGCGGTCCAAGCTCATCCAGGCCCTGACCGAGTTCGACCTGGTGGGCTTCCAGACGGTCCAGGACCGGCGCAACTTCGTGGGCAGCCTGCACCGGCTCATGCCCGAGGCCAAGGTGGAGGGGCGCGGCGCGGTGGTGACCATCAACATGGGCAACCGCTCGTTCCGTGCCGGGGCGTTCCCCATCTCCATCGACTTCGCCCAGTTCTCGGAGATGGCGGCCAGGCCCGCCGTGGTCCAGAAGGCCTTCGACCTCAAGGAGGCGCTGCGGCACCGCAAGATCATCCTCGGCGTGGACCGGCTGGACTACACCAAGGGCATCCCCGAGCGCATCCGCTCCATCCAGACCCTGCTGCGCCGTTATCCGGACCTCAAGGGCAAGGTCAACTTCATTCAGATCGCGGTCCCGAGCCGCGAGGAGGTGGACGAGTACAAGGAGCTTCGGACCGAGATCGAGCAACTGGTGGGCCGGGTCAACGGCGAGTTCTCCTTCCCCGGATGGGTGCCGGTCCACTATCATTATCGCGGCCTGCCGCACGAGGACCTGGTGGCCTACTACGCCGCCGCCGACGTGGGGTTGGTCACGCCGCTGCGCGACGGCATGAACCTGGTGGCCAAGGAGTACTGCGCCTGCAACAACAAGGGCGACGGGGTCCTGGTCCTGAGCGAGTTCGCCGGTGCCGCCGCTCAGCTGCAGCGGCACGCCTACCTGGTCAACCCGTACGACGTGGAGGGCATCGCCAAGGCCCTGCACCGCGCCCTGCACTGGCCGCTCGAGGAGCGCAGGGCGCACATGGCCCGGCTGCGCGAGCAGATCCGCCGCAACAACATCTTCCGCTGGGTGGACTCCTTCCTTCGGGCGGGAATCGCCAAGACTCTGGACGATTTCCCCGAGGCGGACACCGTGCACTTCAACAGGGTCTAGCCGTGCTCGTCCTCAAGTGCGCCGACTGCCGCCGCAAGTTGTGGCGCTATCACAAGATAGGCCAGGGCGAGGTGCACCGCTGCCACAAGGACCGTATCGACAAGGTGTGGAACATGGAGGAACGGGACGGCAAGGTCTTCTGCCCCTGCGGCCGGGCCGTGGGCATCGACCGGGGGAGCCACTACACGATGGATAAAAAGGCTTTCACCTACAAGGGAACCAAAACCAACGGTTGACAGCCGCTGGCCCTTTCGGAAAAGGTATGCATATGAGTATAATGGAACCCGTGAACAAGGAGCCCGCCTTGAAGACCCGCCTGCTGATTCCGGTCCTGATGCTGTCCATGATCCTGGCCTCCGCCGTCTTTGCCCTGGCCGCCGAGACCGAGTCGGCCGCGCCCGCGCAGCCCGCCGTGGAGGGGTGCGGCTCCATCCCCTGGGGCGCGCCCGTCTCCTCCGTGGAGGAGATCACCTATTCCCACACCGTGGCCGGGGTGAAATACTACAAGGTGACCAAGACCGAGCCGTGCGGCGTGTTCAACGTCGACGGCGCGAACGTGACCTACGGCTTCCGGCTGGGCAAGCTCTACACCGTGCTGGTGGAGATCGCCAAAGCCCAGGACGTCAAGCAGGTGGTGGCCACCCTGATGGACTCCTACGGGCTGCCCGACCACAAGCAGTCGGACGGCTGGGACGAGTACCGCTGGGAGACCGACGACCTCAAGGTCAAGCTCAAGAGCCAGTTCGCCACGGACCGCATCAAGATCGGCATGTACTACAAGCCGCTGATTCCTCAGGAGTAGCGGCCGCCTGATCGGCTTTTTCGAGGCCGTCCCGGATCGGGGCGGCCTTTTCCGCCATTTGCCTTTGGTCTGGTCGTGCTTATCCTGTGCGTGGAGGAATCCATGTCGAAACAGATGAAGAATTTCCTGACCATCGCCGGGATCATCATCCTGGGATCGTTTTTCGTCTTCCTGTACAACTGCATCGCTGGGCTGGCCGATTTCGCCGGGCGCATCAATCCGGCGCTGGCCCCCTGGGTCTTCTGGGGGCTGCTGGCCGTGGTCCTGGCCTCGCTGGCCTGGTGGGGCTCCCTCGCCCTGGTCCGGCCCAAGCCGCTCCTGGTCCACGCCGATCCCACCCCCGAGGAGATGGACGCGTTTCGCCGGGAGCTCGTGAAGCGGCTGTCCCGAAACCGCGTGCTCAAGGACTCGGGGGTCGACGTGCGCGACGAATCGGGCCTGGAGCTCGGGCTCGAGGTCCTGCGCAAGCGGGCGGACGAGGAGATCCGCAGCACGGCCAAGCGCGTGTTCATCGGCTCGGCCGTGTCCCAGAACGGGCGGCTTGACTCCCTGGTGGTCCTCTTTCTCATCTCGCGCTTGGCCTGGCGCATCTCCAAGCTCTACGCCCAGCGGCCGCACTACCGCGAGTTGGTCAACCTGTACGTGAACATCGCGGCGACCTCGTTCCTGGCCGGGTCCATCGAGGAATTCGGCATCGAGGAGTACGTCCACGAGCTCATGGGCCCGCTGGTGGCCGGGTCCGCCCTGGGGGTCATGCCCGGGGCCGAGGCCGTGGCCTCCACCGTGACCAGCTCCATCCTGAGCGGCTCCACCAACGCGCTCCTGGCCATGCGCTGCGGCATCGTGGCCCGCAACTACATGAGCCTGGACCTGGACAGGCGCGGGGCCATGCGCCGCTCCGCCACCCTGGAAGCCGCGCGCATGTTCATGTCCATCTCGGGCGAGACCGTGACCCAGGTGACCAAACTGCTGGTCAAGGGCTCGTCCCGGGCGGTCAAGGGCGGGGCCAAGAAGGCCTTCACCACGATGGGCAAGGGCGTGACCGGGGCCGCCGGGAGCGTGGGGCGCGGCGTCACGGGCGCGGCCGGAGCCGTGGGCAACGGGGCGAAAAACGTCGGGCGCGGGGTCTCGGATACCGCCCGCTCGGCGGTGGACGGCGTGGACCGGGCCGTGGACAAGGTCGTGGACGCCACGACCGGGGCCGTGCGGAAGTCGGCCCGCAAGGTCCGCGACGCGGCGGGCGGAGCCGGGCGGCTGGCCAAAAAGGCGGGGGGAGCAGTGACCGGCGCGGCCGGTTCGGCCAGGGGCGCGCTGCGTTCCACGGGCAAGTCGGTGGAGCAGGGCGTGCGCTCGGTGCGCGACACGCTGCTGCGCCGAAAGAAGCGGCCGGAGAAGTCGGAGAAAACGTCCGAAGACGGCTAGAGCACGCGCCGCGCGCTCAGATAATGTTCCGACCAGAAGGGCGAATTGAGGCTCGATTCCATGACCCGCCTGCCGGAGCTGGGGGAGTGCACGAACGTGCCCCGCTCGGTGACGATGCCCACGTGCAGGGACTTGCCGTCCTTGTCCACCTGGTGGAAGACCAGGTCGCCGGGCCGGATGTCCGCGCGCCGGACCGGCTTGCCCGCGCCGAGCAGCTGCCACGATATGCGTGGTAGATTGACGCCGTTTTGGTGGTAGACGTACCAGATGAACCCGGAGCAGTCGAAACCGGTCTTCGGCGAGTAGCCGCCCCACTTGTACGGGGTGCCGACGAGCGCGCGGGCCAGGCGGATGATCTTTGCGGCCTTGGGCGCGGCGGGTTCGGGCCGGACCACGGCCTCGGGCGGAGGCGGCGCGACCGGCGCCGTCGCCGCGCAGGCGCAGAGCAGCAGCGCGCAGGCCGCCAGCCCGAACGCGGGGAGCAGTCCGCTTGTCCGGCCTGTCCGCATGACCGCCGTCTAGCCGCGCTTGATCCGCAGGAAGGACTTGACCGACCGCGCGCTCTTTACGGACTTGGCGTGAGCAATGATTTTGTCGCGCTCGGCCGCCGATCCGACGATGCCGAGCAGGACCACGTTGCACTGCACGGTCTTGATCTCCACGTTGGTGGACCAGATGTCCTTGTCCTGCACGAGCAGGTTCTTGACCTTGGCGTAGAGCTCCAGGTTGTCGGTGGTGCCGCACGAGTCGTTGGCCTTCTTGGGCAGCAGGTAGGTGGTCACCGAGCGTACGCCCTCCACGGACTTGGCGATCTTGACGGCCCGGTCCACCTGGGCGCGGGACTCGTACTCGCCCACGATGTAGACCATTCCCTCATAGCTGGACGCGTCGAAGTCCATGTACTTGACCAGATCGTCGGCCAGAAAATCCTTCTCGATGAGGAAGGCGATCTTTTCGTCGCTGGCGTAGTCGCCCACGTTGCGTTCCTCCACGGCCACGTCGTAGACCGTGCAGCCGTTGGCGAACAGGCCTACGGCCATGAGCATAACAATCGAAAATATAAGTTTTTTGTGGTGCATGGAGCTCTCCCTGATTTTTCCTAGAGTATCTCTATATACCGATTTTGGGCTGAGGTGGCAACCTCGGCGGCCGGGGCCATTGACCCGGTACGCCTATTTCCTCATACTCCCCATACTGCCATTGGAGGTGGCGCGATGCAACGAATGCTGTACATTCTCATGCTCTTTCTGGCTGGATGCCTTCTGGCGGGCTGCGGCCCCAAGCGGCCCGTCCTCTACCCGAACGCGCACCTGGACGAGGTGGGCATGCAGGTGGTCCAGGTCGACATAGACGACTGCATCATGAAGGCCGAGGCCGCCGGGGCCAACGCCACGGACACGGGCGCGGCCGTCGGAAACGTGGCCAGGTCCGGGGCCATAGGCACGGCCGCCGGGGCGGTCTTCGGCGCGATCATGGGCAACAACGTGGGCCGGGCAGCCGCCGCCACGGGCGGGGCCGCAGCGGCCGGAAGCGCGGTCAACGAGGGCTTCAAGTCCGGCGATCCGACAACCATCCACAAGAATTTCGTCGACCGTTGCCTGCGCGAAAAGGGCTACGACGTCATCGGCTGGAAATAGGAGAAGACCATGAAACGCCTGCTTTTGCTCATCCCGCTGCTGCTCCTCCTGGCCGCCTGCGCGGCCCGGGGCCCGCTGGCCGAGGACCGCACGGACAACGTGGTCCGCGTTACTCGGACCGATACCGGCAACGCCGTGACCGTCACGCTCGGCCCGGATCTCGAATACGCAAAGCGCGTGCACCGCGACTTCATGGGCGCGACCATCGAGGGCTGGCTCTACCGCGCCGAAGACGGCACCTCGGTCCTGGTCTCCAGCATGGACCGGGCCAAGTTCGAGGACCTCATCGGCCGGTCCATCGAGGCCCCGAAGAGCGGGATCAAGGCCTACCCGCCGCAGACCTCCTGGCTGCCTCGACTGTGCCAGCTGGTCCGGGCCTATGTGGTCTCCCTGGACAGCGACGTGGTGGCCGTGGTCAAGTTCGGCCCGCGTCCCGAAGGGGAGTGCGACGGATTGGTCGGGAACGACGACTACATGGCCGCCCATCTGGACGAGGTGGCCGAGTTCGACCGCAGGGCCGAACAGGACATTTCCATAGATTGGTAGCGGGCTCAGTCGAAGAGCAGCCCGAGGGCCTTTTGCAGGGCCTCCCGGTCTACCTCCCAGCCGCCGGACCAGGCCGGTTTCAGGCTGATGGTCCGCTCCCCGGCGTGCAGGGCGTAGCAGTGCAGGCGCATGGATGTCCGTGACGTGCGCGAACCGGCCTTGCCGTACTTCCTGTCCCCGACCACGGGGTGCCCGCGTGTGGCGAGCTGCACCCGGATCTGGTGCGTGCGCCCGGTGAGCAGGCGCACGGCCAGCAGCGAGCGGTCCCGGCCCGTGACGAGCCCGGTGACCCGCGCCAGTGCCGTCTTGCCCGATCCGGTGCGGACCCTTTCCCGACCCGGCTCGCCGCGTTTCTCCATGACGTCTTCCAGCAGCGCGCCGTCCGGCTCGTCCCACCGTCCCTCCACCCAGGCCAGGTAGACCTTGGCCACGCCGTTCGACGCGAACAAGTCGTTGAGCTCGCGCAGGGCCTCGTAGCTCTTGGCCGCCAGGAGCAGGCCCGAGGTGTCGCGGTCCAGGCGGTGGGCCAGGGTGGGCATGAACGCCGCGTCGCGGTACTTGGCCCGCAGCCGCGCCGTGACCGAGTCGGTCACGCCGTCGCCGCCGTGGGCCGCCAGCCCGGCGGGCTTGGCCACGGCCAGCAGCTCGGCGTCCTCAAAGGCCACCTTCAGGTCGCCCGTCTCGGACACCTGTTTGCCCTCGCCCGGCGTGTACGGCGGAATACGCACGGACTGCCCGGCCTCGATGCGGTCAAAAGGTTTCTTGCGGCCCTTGTCCACGCGCACCTGGCCGGTGCGGATCCATTTCTGTATGGCCGAACGCGGCACCTCGCCGGTCAGCCGCCGCTCCAAAAATTGCAACAGCTTCTGGCCCGACTCGGCCTGCGTGACGATAACGAATTGTGTTTCCGGCATATTATTGGGGTGCCTCCGGGCCTCCAGCCGTTGGCGAGTCTTCGAGCCTTACGGATGAGGACAGCAGCGATCGGCCGGGGGAAGGGGAGAGGGAAACCCTTTGAGAAAAGGGTTTCCCTCTCCCCTTCCCTCGGACCCCCATCCCCTCTTCCTTCCTAAACTTTTTGGGTCGCTTCGCGAAAGGGGAGTGGGGGGGCGAAGAGTTGGTGTGGGGTTATTTTTTGTACCAGGTGCCGTCGGGGTTTTGCAGCCAGGTGCCGGACGGGGCCTGCTGGGCGATCTGGGACGCCCGGCGTTGGCCCACCAGGTCGGGGGTGGTGTTGGTCTTCTTGGCGATGGCCGCGTAGACCGTGGCCCGGTCCTGGTTCTCGGCGGTCACCACGTCGGCCTGTTTCCTGGCCCCACGGAATTCGAGGAATCCCTGGTTGTTCTCGCCCACGGTGCCGTCGGCCAAAAGCGCGGCCACGGCGGGCTTGCGGGCGATGAACCGGTCCTTGAGCGGCCCGGCCAGGGCGGCGCTTGCCGCCAGTCCGAGGACAAGGGTCAATATGAGGACGAATCGGGTTTTATTTCGCATTGGTCGCCTCCGGTGCGGCTGGAGCTTCGTCGACGTCGGAGAAGAAATCGTCCAGGGCCCGGTCGACCCGGACGTTCACGTCGATGGTGATGTGGATGGGCTTGACCTCCACCGGGGCCACCTCCACCCTGTGGCTGGTGGAACAGCCCATGGCGAAGAGCAGCAGGAGGCAGGCCGTAGCGGCTAAACAATGTTTCATGGCATGTTCTCCCTATTCGATCATGCGTGTGATGTCCTTATACAGCAAAATCCGGTCCAGCGGTACGCTGAAATTCACGTCCAGGCGCAACCCCTGGAAATTGGAGCCCTTGACGTCGCCGGTCACGCGGATGAATCCGCCGAACTCCCGCTTGTAGACGAAGGGCAGGGTCGAGGCGGGCTTGCCGTCCACGGAGAGGCGCACCAGCAGATCCTCGCCCACGGTGTCCGCCTTGATGCGCACCCACTTGTAGTCGAAGTCCCGGACCGCCTCGCGGGCCAGCTCCAACTGGCCGCGTTCGGGCGTGCCCTCGGGAATGGCGTCCACCAGATCCTGCATGGCCTCCACCCGGATGGTCCCGCCTTCGCCCGGCGTGGAGTGCAAAAATCCGCCGTTGAACGAAATTTTTCCGTTCTTCCAGGTCACCGGCAATTCGCCCGACAGGGCGGCCTCGCCCTGGGCCTTGGCCAGCCCGAGCTGGCCCAGGATCTCCGAGAGCTTCAGCTCGGAGCAGAACAGGGTGACCGCGTACTCGTCGGACTCGGGCACGATGCGGAAGGCCCTGCTCGACACGTGCCCGCCGCACCAGTCGAACCCGGCCTGCTCCACCAGGATGGAGCCCATGGACTCCAGTTGGTAGACCACCCGCCCCTTGGTCAAGGCAATGTCGCCCGCCGTCAGCGAGTCGAAGGACAGGGTCTGGGCCGGGGCGCTGCGCAGGGTGAACAGGTCCGGGGTGTCGTAGGCCAGGTCGATGCCGTCGACCACCGTGTTGCCCTCGTTCATGGTCAGCCTGCCATGGGTCAGGGAAACCTCCAAGCGGCTGTCCACGCCGCGCTCGCCGACGTTGATGCCGCCGTCCGCGCGCAGCGTTCCGCTCAGCGCCACGCCCTTGAGCGCGGGCGCGAGCGTGGCCGGGTCGAATCCGTCGGGCAGGGCGTAACCGGCCACCCTGAAGGTCACGTCCGACTCGTTGCGGACCATGGAGGACCGCCCGGAAAAGGGCACCCGCAGGCCGGGCAGCAGCTCGGTGTACAGGGTCCCGCCAAAGGCCAGGTCCGTGCCCTCCTGGCGTACCCCGGCCTTGACGTTGCCGAGCTTGCGTTTGTCCAGCCCGAGGTTCGACAGGCTGATGGTCCCCTGCTTGTTCGCCTTGGGCGCGGGCCATTGGAGCGGCAGGGTCAACCGCATAGGGCCGGAGGAAAATCCGGTGTTCTCCAAGGCCGTGCCCCGGGTGCCGCAGTTCAGGACCACGTCCGCCGTCTCGGGCCCGGCCGTGCCCTGGAGGGAAAAGATGAATCCGTTGAGCTTGATGATACGGCCCGAGGTGCGCACCGTCAGGTTGTCCGGGTTGGCCGCCGTGAGGGATACGTCCCACAGGCCGCCGTCCCCCTTGCGCAGGGCGTCGAATCGGCCGCCCATCTCCACCCCGGCCCCGGCCACGGAGAACTGCGCGGACAGCTCGTTCTCGCCGAGCCTGCCCGCCGGGATGGCCAGGGACGCCGGGTACGGCTCGGCCAGAGCCACGCGGTTCATGGAGAAGATGACCTCCCGATCCTCCAGCCGTCCCTTGATCCCGATGACCGCGCCGTCGGCCAGCTCCACGCCCAGGGCGCGCAGGTCGCAGCCGGACAGGGCCAGCGAAAGATCGGCGGCGGCCTTTGCCGGGTCGGCCAGGTCCACTTCGGCGGTGGCCGCCACGGCCGCCGTGCCCTCCAGCGGCATGGGCAGAAAATCGCTGAACGCGCCCACCCGGAGCGCGTCCGCCGTGACCGTGAGCGACAGGTCGTCCAGGGTCGGCCCGAGGGCCCCGGTCACGCGCACGGCCTGGTCGCGCGGCATCAGTTCGGCCTTAAACGACACGGTCTTTCCCGGCGTGATCTCGGCATTGACTGGTACGGACACCGATCGGCCCAGGATCTCGCAGTCCAGGACCGCGTCGCGCAGGGTCAGGGTGTCCAGCGGCAGGGCCGGAACGGGCGCGCCCTTCACGGAGTCTTCGCCCTCGTTTGAGGCGGGCAGCATGTTCAGTATCGGCAGCCGGAAGCGCTTACCGTCATAGGAGCAGGCCAGGTGCAGCCCGTCCAGCCGGACCGCGTTGACCCGTCCGGCCCTGAGCGAGGTCGGAGAATAGGTAACGTGCACGTTGGCCAGGGTCAGCCCGTCCGCGCCTTCCCCCAGCCGCACCGGCCCGATGTCCGCCGAAAACAGCCCGGCGTTGCGCACGTGGAATTCGCTCAGCTTGAGGCCCATGTCCGCCGCCAGCTTCGGCACCAGCCGCTCCAGATACCCCGGCGTCCAGACCGTCAGCCACCAGCCCACGGCCAGCAAGACCGTGAGCACCCACGGCGCGACCAGCACGGTCCACTTCAGTATGGATTTGCCAAGGGATTTCGCCATGCATTACCCATACAAGCCCCGGTCACCGGTTGGCAAGGGAATGCCTCCGGACCCCCATCCCTCTCCCCCTCCTAAACCTTGAGTATCCGCTTCGCGGGGCAAGGCGCATAAATAGCCCCTGGTCCGACATGAACCAAGGGGCCTGTTCCCTCTTCGTGGAGCGAATCGGGTGCGCAGCACCCGACAGCGGCTCAGTCCCCCGCGCTCGGGATAGGCTTTCGAGAGTGGGTCAGCAGTGCATCTTTAGTGAGGTCATTTAACCGCAGCGTAGCAGTCTACGTGAGGATTAAATGGCCTCGCGAAAAAAGTGCGGATGGCCCGCTATCGGGAGCCGCATTACGTGCTGTGCCGCCACCTTCTACATGAGGCTTGGTAGGAACGTGACCAACTGAGGAACCGCGAGGAGCAGCGCGACACAGATGACATAGGCGGCCACAAAATACGCGACCCCCTTGAAGGCGTCGGTCATGGTGACGTCGTGGGCCATGGACGCGACGATGAACAGGTTCACGCCCACCGGGGGGGTGATGGCGCCGAGCGTGGTGACCACGGTGATGAGCACGCCGAACCAGATGGGGTCGTAGCCCATGTTCGTGACCACCGGGAAGAAGATGGGGATGGTCACCAGGAGCAGGGCCAGTGCGTCCATGACCATGCCGCCGACCACGTAGATCAGGCAGATGACCATGATGACGACCACCGGCGGGATGGGCAGCCCGGCCACCCAGTCCGCTGCCTCGAAGGGCAGGCGGGTGATGGCCAGGAAACGGCCGAAGATGACCGCGCCGAGCATGATGACCATGATCATGGAGGAAATCTTGAGGGTGTCGCTGACGGCCAGGCGGAATTTCTCCACGCTCATCTTGCCCGAGACCGTGGCGATGATCAGGGCCAGGGCCGCGCCCGCCGCGCCCGCCTCGGTGGGGGTGAACAGGCCCATGAACAGGCCGCCCATGACCAGGAAGAACAGGGTGACCATCTCGATGGAGCCGGGCAGGGAGCGCAGCTTTTCGGAGAAGGTGGTCCTGGGACCGGCCGGACCCCATTCGGGGTGGCGCTTGCAGAGATACCAGATGGTCCCCAGGAAGAGCACGGTCAGCAGGACGCCGGGGACCATGCCGCCCACGAACAGCTGGGCGATGGACTGGCTGGTCTGCAACCCGATGATGATCAGGACTACGGACGGCGGGATGACCACGCCGAGCGTCGCCCCCGCGGCCACCGAGCCTGTGGACAGGATCGGGTTGTACTTGAACTTGCGCATCTCGGGCAGGGCCACGGTGGACATGGTCGCGGCCGTGGCCGAGTTGGACCCGCAGATGGCCGCGAACCCGGCGCAGGCCAGGACCGTGGTCATGGCGATGCCGCCCCGGATCTGGCCCATCCAGGCATAGGCGGACTTGTACAGCCGCTCGTTCACGCCCGAGTAGAAGCAGATCTGGCCCATGAGGATGAACAGAGGGATGACGGTCAGCCCGTAGTTGGAAAAGACGTTCCACAGCTCGGTGCCGAGCATGCCGGTGGCCGCGTTCCAGTTGAGCACGTAGGCGAAGCCGGAAAAGCCGATGATGCCCATGGCGAAGGCCACGGGGATGCGGAACAGGAAGATGGAGACCAGGAGCAGCAGGGTGCCGAGGATGCCGGCGGTGATCGGATCCATTACGCCACCTTCTCCTGGGTCAGGGCCTTGAGCGTGTCCACGGCCAGGACGAAGGCCAGGGCGATGCACCCGGCGGCCGAGGCGAACACGAAGGGATGATAGACGATCTGGAGGGTCTCGGAGACCTCGCCGGTCTGGACCAGGAAGGCGGCCCATTTCCAGGTCTCGATGCCCGCCAGGAGGAAGAAGCCGCAGGACAGTGCGTTGGTCGCGGCGTCGGCCAGGCGGCGGAACCAGGACGGAAAGCGCGTGAGCAGGATGCCCACGGCGATGTGCGCCTTGCGCCGCTGGGCGAAGGCCAGGGAGAAGGCGGCCACCACCGCGCCGAGGAAGCCCATGAGCTCGAAGGTGCCCTGCACCGGCACCCAGACCGCGCGCAGGACCATGTTGGCGCAGGCCAGGAGCATCATAGAGACGAGAAACACACCGGCCAGCACGGCCAGCGCCCGAGCGACGAGCTCGCTGGCGCGATCAAGGAAATGCATCATGGGAGGCCCCGAAAAAAACGCCCCCGCGCGGACGCGGGGGCGGTGATGTATGCGATTAGAGGGATTCGTATTTGGCCTGGTACTCGAGCAGGTCCTTGAGCACCGCGTCGGCGTCGATGCCGGCCTTGGCGCACTCGGCCTTCCAGTCGTCGACCAGGGGCTGGCCCAGCTTCTTGAGCTCGGCGTGCTCGGCCGGGGTCAGCTTGTAGACCTCGACCTGATACTTTTCCCGGGACCAGTTCAGGGAATCGTTGATGTGGGCGTCCAGGTACTGCCCGGTCCACTGGGCCTGTTCGCGGCCGAGGTCGTTGAGCACGTCCTTCACATCGCCGGACAGGGATTCCCACCTGGCCTTGTTCATGATCACGGCAAACGGGTAGACCGGCAGGTTGGTGATGGTCTCATGACGGCAGATGTCGGCGAAGTTGAAGTCCTTGAGCACGTCGAAGGAGGAGACCAGACCCTTGACCACGCCCTTCTGCAGGGCCTCGGGGGTCTCGGACATGGGCATGCCCACGCCCTGGGCGCCCAGGCCGCTCAGGACCCGCAGGATGGTGCCCGAGGCGCGCAGCTCCATGCCCTTGAGGTCCGCCAGGGTCTTGACCGGCTCCTTGCTCATGATCTGGGACGGGGCCGAGGTGAACATGGTCAGGACCTTGACGTCCTTGAACTCCTCGGGCTGGTATTTCTGGAAGAGGTCCCACATGGTCAGGCTGGCCGCCTCGGTGGAGGTGAAGGCCACGGGCAGGTTGACCGCGGACATGAGCGGGAACACGCCGGGGTAGTAGGCGATGGAGATGCAGCCGATGTCGGCCTGTCCGGTCTGCACGCCGCGCAGCATGTTCTTCGCCCCGAGCAGGGTGGAGCCGGGGAAGGTCTGGACCGTCAGCTTCCCGCCGGTGCGCTTCTCGACCTCGGTCTTCCAGCGTTCCATCTGGACGCAGGGGAAGGTCTTGGCGGGCGGGAAGTTGGCGTAGGTCACCATGGTCCCGGCCAGGGCCGTGGCCGACATGAGGCCGATCAGGGCCAGGCTCGCGGCCAGCACGGACATTGTTTTTCGCATCACTCTCTCCTTGAAATGCGTATGGTTGGGAGCGGCCGGTCGGCCGCCCCCCCTATTTGGCGTTCAGGTCGTAGGCCAGGACCAGGGTCTTGCGGTTGCCGTAGCCGTATCCCACGAAGGTGTTGACCAGTACGCACAGCTGCTGATTGCCGTCGTTGTTCAGGTCGGCCAGGGCCACATCCGAGACCTGACCCTTGATGCGCCGGGTCTTCCAGGCCAGGTTCAGGCCCACCTGGTCGTAGACCAGCGAGTGGATTTCGCCCTGGGTGTAGTATTTATAGTTCTTGAACACCTGGGCCGTGGCCGACAGGTCGCGGTTGAGCAGCAGTTCGTAGCGCTTGTTGGAGGTCAGCGGCGCGGTGATGCCCCGGATGGGGATGTTGTAGGTGATGCCGTGCTCCTCGGTGGGGCCGCCGCCCATGCCGACCATCTTGTCGGCGGTCTCGATGACCACGCCGGAGCTGTTGTAGGTCTCGTCGCTCTCGTAGAGCCGCTCGAAGGACTGGCTGTAGACCACCAGCTTGTGGCTGTTGTTGATGACCACGCACTTGTATCCCAGGCCGTCGGGCAGATAGGTCAGGTTGTACACGTTGCCGAAGGGCGGCACGGGCACGGCCTGGCCGATCTCTATGTCGCCGTTCTTGAGGAAGGCCTCGTTGATGTGCCTGTCGAAGAGGTCGCGCTGGCCTTTTCTCTGGGCCACCAGGATGGGCATGTAGGTCGGCGGAATGCGCAGCACGCCCAGGAATCGGTCCACCTTCTTGACCAGATACTTGAATCTGCCGCCCTCGAAGGAAAGGATGCTGGACTGGGGCTTTCCGCGCGGGGCCCGGACGCCGCCCTGATCCTGGAACTGGTAGGCGCCGATGACGAATTCGGGCAGGCCGTCGCGGTCCAGGTCCGCGATCTCGAGGCGCATGCACATGACGTTGGCGGGCAGGTCGAAGGAGGTCAGGAGCTGGAGCTTGCCCTCCTTGTAGCGGTAGGCCGAGATGGACGATTCCTGAAGAATGAAGATTTCGTTCCGGCCGTCGCCGTCGCCGTCCGCGATGTACATGCCGTAGGAGAAGAAGGGCAGGGTCTGGCTTCTCCAGCGCCCGGTGGTCTCGGTGCCGCCTTCATAGCGGAACTGCGGGTTGAGAGTGTTGGACGGGGAGGCCGCCTGGCCGTCGGCGGCGATGAACGGGCTCTCCGAGGGGGCCGTCGCCTGCATCGTGTTCTTGGCGGCCTTTTCCTTCTCGACGGTGCCGTAGCCCGGGCGGTTGAACACGTCGCCCTGCAGGAGCTTGGCCTGGTTGTCCAGCCAGCTGGTCATCTCGTCGATGCCCACCTCGCCCTTTTTCTGCCAGGACTGGCCATCGGCCGCGACCGTGTCGATGCGCATGTGCGCCTTCTGGTCGAGGATGGCGATCTCACCGTACATTATATAGTCCACGCCCAGGCTGCGCAGGGCGTTCAGGGCCGCGCCCTTGTCCTTGGGCACGGCCACGGACTGGAGGTCCTTGGCCGTGGGCTCGGCATGGCCGATCCATTCCAGGTCGTTCTCGAGGCTGGCCTGCACGGCCTTGGAAAAGTATTCGTATTTCTGGGGCCCGTTGTAAACGAACGGGAGGACCGCGAAGGTCCTGGCTTCCTGGGCCATGGCCGGAACAGCCAGGAGCAGGGCGGCCGCAAGGGCGATCAAGACGGTTGTGAGGGGTCTTCTTGCCATGTATTCCTCCGGAAGGTAGGTGATAACCTTGCTTTTGTGACTTTTGTGGACATGCGGTTTCGCACGGGAGCCCCTTGTACCAGTTTCCCGGCCGGATGCAAAGGGCCAAGCGAGTTGATAAGGCGGACGATAGCGGCTATTGCTGCGTCGGCGGCGGGCCGGACGATATAGTGGCGGTCCGGTCGCGGGACGCTTCAGGGAGAATACATGATTCAATTCGGACGCACCTTCAGGTTGGTCTGCGACGAACCGGCCGTTCCGGAGGTGGAAGGGCTGCTTCGCGCGCAGGGTTTCGATTTCGGGCCCGAGCCGTTCTACGCCTTTGCCCGCAGGCTGATCCATGAGCCGTTTCCCCTTGGTGAAAGTCTCGCCGCCCGGTTCGGCCTGATCTACATCCAGGACCGCTCCTCCATGCTGCCGCCGCTGGCCCTGAACCCGCCGGCCGGAGCCGACGTCCTGGACATGTGCTCCGCGCCGGGCAGCAAGACGAGCCTGCTCTCCCGCCTGGTCGGGCCGCAGGGGTTCGTCTTCGCGTCCGAGCCCTCCGCCGACCGGCTGGGCACCCTGCGTGCCAACCTGCGGCGCACCGGCTCGGTCAACGCGGCCACGGCCAAGGCCATGGCCCAGGACCTGCCCTTTGCGGACGGCTCCTGGAGCCACATCCAGCTCGACCCGCCGTGCAGCGGATGGGGCACCGTGGACAAGAATCCCAAGGTCATGGAGGTCTGGTCCGGGTCCAAGACGGCCCCGCTGGTCTCCCTGCAAAAGACGCTCCTTCAGAAGGCGGCGGCCATGCTGCGTCCCGGCGGCACGGTCCTGTACTCCACCTGCACCACCAACATCGAGGAAAACGAGGCGCAGGTTGCATGGGCCCTCAAGACTCTCGACCTTGAGCTCGCGCCGCTTGCCGAGCCCGAAGGGTTCGTCTTCGAGCCCCCGCACATGCCGGGCATGGACGGCGTCCTGCGTGTGGCCGAGGACTCGGACGGCCAGGGGTTCTTCCTGGCCCGGTTCGTCAAGCGGAACGGTGAGAGCGCAATCATTGGTGAGAGCGCGCAAAAACGAGACCTGCCCGGCGATCGGCTGGACCTGGCCAGGATGGTGGGCGGCGACCAGCTGGACCTGACCCGGCTGCCTCCTGGCGAGGTCTACGATTTCGGCGGCAAGGCATACTTTCTCCACCGGAGGGCCCTGGGCCTGGTGCCCGACGGCCTGCGCTGGCAGGGGTTCCCCCTGGGCAAGGCGGCGGGCAAGGGCGACCGGGCCAAGTTCACCCCCGCGCCCCTGGCCCGCGTGCTGCTCCCCGCGGACCCCTCCCGGGCCGCCTGCGACGTGCTCGACGCGGACGACACGGCGGTCCTGGAGCGGCTGTTCACCGGCCAGAGCGTGCCGTTTGGGCAGGGCAGGGGGAGCGTGGGCCTGTATTATCGGGGCCTGCCCGTGGGCTGGCTGGCCCGGAAGGGTGGACGGCTTCTCTGGTCTGCGAAATGATCTTTAGATTTCAGCAAGTTGTATCGCGCAAAAAAAATAGTAAAAAGCGTTGATAAAAGAGAGGCGTAAGGGCAGTATGCCGTTCGTCGCTGAATGCGGATCAAGGCTTGGACGAGTGGGCGGCCTCGCCGCCGAAAGAAGTTGACAAGCTGACCCCGCCAAGCTAAAGACTCTCTTCCTGCGGGCGCGTAGCTCAGCTGGGAGAGCATCGGCCTTACAAGCCGAGGGTCACAGGTTCGAGCCCTGTCGCGCCCACCATCTTTGAAATAGAGGGTACGCTTAACACCTTTTATCATATAAGTGCGGAGCCGTAGTTAAGCTGGTTATAACGCCGGCCTGTCACGCCGGAGGCCGCGAGTTCGAGTCTCGTCGGCTCCGCCACTAAAAGATCAAGCCCTTACAATTCGTTGTAAGGGCTTTTTCTTTATCGGGGCCTACTCCCGGGGGCAGGATTTTTTACTGTCTTGTTCACAGAGTTGCGCAACGGAGAAGACCGTTTCGCCTTCCACGTCAAAGAAATCGGTTGCGTCCGTCAGCTCCTTGGATCTGGCGGCGAGCTCCCTGGCGGTGCTGGAGATCTCCTCGGCGGCGGATGCGTTCTGATGGACCACGTTGCCGAGTTCCATGATGGCCTGGTTGATCTGTCTGGCGTTCTCGTCCTGAATGGCGCTGGCCTCGGCTATTTCCTCCACCAATTCGGCCGTACGTTGAATTTCGGGTATCATTTCGGCGAGCTGGGTCCCTGCATTGTCGGCCACTTCCACACTTGCCTCGGATATCCGGATTATCTCCTGGGCCGCCAGACCGCTTTTTTCCGCCAATTTGCGAACTTCGGAAGCCACCACGGCGAAGCCTTTTCCATGCTCCCCGGCGCGGGCCGCCTCGATGGCCGCGTTCAGGGCCAGGAGGTTCGTCTGTCGGGCGATTTCCTCGATGACCTGGATTTTGTCCGCGATTTCCTTGAGCACGCCGAGTCCTTCCAAGAGGCTTTTCCCGCTGCGTTCGGCGTGTGCCGCGTTTTTGACGGCTATCTCCTTGGTCGTGGCCGAATTGTCGGCCGTTTTCATGATGTGGTGCGTCATCGCCTCCATGCTGGCGGAGAGTTCCTCCACGTTGGCGGCCTGTTGCGCCGCGCCCGTGGCCACGTTGTCGGCGGCGGCCGCCAGCTCGCGGCTTCCCGTACTGACTTCTCCGGCGGCTCCGGTGACGGTTTTGATCACGCTGCCCAGGCTGGTTATCATCGAGTTGAGGGATTTCCCGACCTTGCCTATTTCATCGTTGGCGGTTTTTTCGATCCCGCCCTTGAAACGGCCTTCGGACATGGCGCCGGTCAGGAAGGTGATCTCCAGCAGGGGGCGCAGCACGGATGAACGCAGTATCCAAGTCACGATCAAGGCTATGACGCCCAGGATCAGAAGGGTCCAGAGAGAAAAGGAGATCGCCGCATTTCGCGAGTCCGCCTTTGAGGCGGCAAGAGAACTGATGATCTCGAAAGCGCCGTGGATCTCGCCTGTTTTCCAGCCTTCCTTCGTCCCTCCGGTCACGTCCTTTTCCCCGGCCGGGTCCCCATGGCAGTACAGGCATTCCCTGGTGAGGCGTATCGCCTTGAAATAGCGGATGTGGTCGCCGTCGATAAGGGTGAGCTCCTCCTTGTTGGCCGCCTTCATCTCGGCCAGGGCCGCTGCCTCCAGCTTGGTCGGGGTGTTGGCCGGGTTGCGCGGCGACTCCTTGGGAACCCGAAAGGCGTAGCCCGCCTTTTCCGCATTCGCCATCGCCATCTTGATGGCGGTGATGACGGGCACCGCGTTGACGACCTGGTCAGCCGGGATCTGATCGAACGGCTTGATGATGCCCGAGTTGATCTTGTCGCTCATCTCGTTGCGGGCCGCCTCGGCCATCAGGACGATCGCCTTGCTTTGCATGAGCAGGGCCTCTTCGCTTTTGTCGTGTATGGTGTGGATCTGCTGCCCTCCCAGGACGAGCGCAATGATCACCGGCCCTGCGAGTGCGGGGATGATTGTTTTCAATTTCACACTGACGTTGTTGAGCATAAGGACCTGCCATGCTTTTTAGGCTTGTAGTTTCCAGGTGGAGGGATTCAAAGACACCATAGCATGGAATGGCGGATATTTTGTAGGGGGGCGCAAAGCTTAATAATAGTCCAACATACCTGTTTGTATTTGCTGGATTGTTTATGTCGGCGGAGGTAAAAACGGGCGCCCCGCGGGCACATGCGGCGAAAGGTGGCGTCGGCTTTATGCCAAGCCGTTTCAAGGGCGCCGGGAGTTCCGGACTTTTCGCCCTATGGCTGCGCCCGGCACGCCGGGCCGACATGCCGGGGGAGCCATAGGGCAATAAAGCGATGCGAAGGAAAAGAAATGGATTGACAACCCCTTCAAGTCCGATTAGACAGGCTCTTCCTGCGGGCGAGCAGCTCGTCAGGGAGGGCATCGGCCACAAGCCGAGAGCCGCAGGGGAGAGCCCCCTGTCGCCCGCCATCTTGAAATAGAGGGTACGCTTAACACCCTTTATCATATAAGTGCGGAGCCGTAGTTAAGCTGGTTATAACGCCGGCCTGTCACGCCGGAGGCCGCGAGTTCGAGTCTCGTCGGCTCCGCCACTAAAGATCAAGGACATCAACCAACAGGTTGGTGTCCTTTTTCTTTTGCCATAAAACTTGTAAAGTCCCCCACCTTAGGGTCATATTTGGAAACGTGTTTTCAATTGGTTAGATGCGTCCCGTCTTCCGACGTTATAAAGTGATGTTGTGACATAAGTATACCATTGGTTTACTCGTCAGATTCATAATAAAGGTACCAATTGTTTTCTTCTTTTATCCCTCTGTAGATCCGCCAGAATGATGACCTGTTTGCTTTTGGTTTATAGCCGTCGATACTATCTACCAAGATGGCTGCATCTATTGGGTATGGTTCATATGCATACCCTTTACATGATCCTGGTGAAAGAAATCCAGTCCAGCTGGAGTAAAACAACACACGTGCTTTACCTGCCGACGAATATGTAACGTGAATTCCGCTATCTATCGAAATCTCTTTGAATAATTTCCTGTATTGTACAATCCTGTCGGGATTATCGCTTCGAGCTATCCAATCAGCCAGCTTGTACCAGTTTTTGCCTATTCTGATTATGTCACCGTCATCTTGCACTTTGGCTACTATTCCCTCGAATATTGCCCGGTTATTGGCGAAGTTATGGAGCAGAGCGTCATCGGAGTCATGCGAAGGAGATGTGAGCTCCAAAAGAAGCCAACATCCGCCTGCAAATAAGACGCTAAGAAGGGCAACCGATATTACAATCCATTTAATTGTTTTAATAATTCTGTGTCCACAATTCATATTTGATCTCTGCCTCCAGCGAAGACAAACGACGGGAGGTCCTTCATTTTCGCTGCCTCTCTCATGGACTATCAAAAGGGAGAGATTTGGCCTTTGCGAAGAATGGTCGGAAGTATTTTATGTTTATGGCCTATGCTCAAACTCATGGATTGAACTTACTATTTTATGACCAAGTGGGTAGCAAAATATCAATATAGGTTGTTGTGAGCAACGCGAAAAATAGAAAGGGGACTCGGTTGAGTCCCTTCATTCTAATTCAGTGGATAATTTTGTCCTTCTTTAATGCGACGGTTGTCACGCGGGTCGTCGAACCATGCGCCTATGAACCCCCAATCTGAGGTCTTTTGTTTGATCTGCCATGCACCTGTGGCTGCTTGGGCGAAGGTTACATTGATCCCCATCGCTTTAATGTACAGACCGTAGTGATAATTGCCAAAGTCTTCATATTCTGGGTGGTTGCCGCCGTCTTTGAAGTCGTATCTCGCTCCAGAAGCGAAGTTCTCGTATATCCACCAGCACTTAAAACCAAACGTCAAGTATTCGACCGTTTTTTCGGAACTGTAGTGCGCTGCTGACTGGGATACGATTTTACGTGCTTTGGCTTCACAGTCTTTTGCGGCTCTGCGAGCTTCAGCAATGTTCGCAGCTAAATCAACTCCGGGCGGTACACAGATAGCGTCGACTCTTCCTGCTACTCCGACAGCCTCGAATTCTTCAACCTCACATTTGCAGTTTGGGTGTACCGGTCACGGGTTTTCCTCAGACCACAGCCTCTTTGTTGCCTGGCACTTGTCACATGCGTGTGGTTTTGGGTTGTATCGCCAATACTTTTTGAGTCCGTCAGGGCGACTTTTTCGGTATCCAGCGGCCACGGCCTCGCAACCGGGCGGATGCCGAGCGCCTCTCCGGGGTCAGGCCCTGGAGTTTTTTCGGATTTGCATATAGTTGTAGGGCCATGTCATTGAGCAATGGTGAAAAAATACGATTCATGATTTCGGGCAACACGGGTCTGGTGGGGGGGGCGCTCCGGCGGTTTCTGTCTCCCCGCCATCAGGTCCTCGCCCTGTCGAGAGACTGCTCCGGGGACCAGGGGTGTGTCCCTTTCGATTTGCGGAGAATGGCCGATTTCGATTTCAGCCGCATCGGGGGAGGGGATGTCGTGGCGCATGCAGCGGCCATTTCCTCTCCGGACTATTGCGCCGAGCACCCCGACCGGGCCCGGTCCGTCAATGTGGACGGAACGATCGCCTTCATCGAAGGGTGCCGCAGACGCGGGGCGCGGGTCCTCTTTTTTTCCACGGATCTCGTTCTCGGCTCGGGAAGGGGGCTGGACGAGGACTCTCCCTACCGCCCCGTGGGCGAATACGCGGCAATGAAACAGGAAGTGGAGAACTATTTCGCCTCGGATGAGGGCGTGAAGGTTCTTCGCCTGTCCTATGTTGTCTCCGTGCGAGACAAATACATCCGGTATCTGGCGGCATGCGCCGGGCGGGGAGAGGTTGCGGAGGTCTTCGATCCCCTTTGCCGTAGCGCCGTGGCATTGCGGGACGTTTGCCGGGCAGTGGAAGAGATTGCCGGTAGGTGGGGCGAGCTGGACTGGAGGTCGGTCAACCTCTGCGGCCCGCAGCTCCTTTCCCGCAGGGATCTGGCGGAGATTTTCAAAAGGACGGTCGATCCCGGGCTGGAGTATACGGTTGTCCATCCCGGCGAAGATTTTTTTCTGTCGCGTCCGGAGGTCGTCGAGTTGACCTCGAACCGTCTCCGTGATTTGTTAGGCCGCTCTCCGCTCCGCATAGAGGAAGCCCTTGCCGCGGAGCATACTTCTCAACGGAAAGATTAAGATGACTATGAAAGCATTGATTACTGGCGTCACGGGGATGGTCGGCTCCCATCTTGCGGACTTCCTGTTGGAGGAAACCGACTGGGAAGTGCACGGCATGTGCCGCTGGAGGAGCCCCCTCGACAACGTCGAGCATCTGCTGGATCGCGTGAACGCCGGGGACAGGGTCTTTTTCCACTATGCCGACCTGAACGACTACTGCTCGCTGGACACGGTCGTCGATACGGTCAAGCCGGACTATGTGTTCCACCTGGCCGCGCAGAGTTACCCCAAGACCAGTTTCGATTCCCCCATCGAGACCCTGAATACCAACATCCTCGGCACGACCAGGCTGCTGGAGGTGTTGCGCAGGAAGGTGCCCGAAGCCGTCATCCATGTCTGCGCGTCCTCGGAGGTCTTCGGCCGGGTGTCGGCCGAATTCCTGCCCATCCATGAGCACGTTCCGTTTCATCCCGCCTCGCCCTATGCCATCTCCAAGGTGGGTACGGATCTGGTGGGGCGCTATTACGGCGACGCCTACGGCATGAAGGTCATGACGACCAGGATGTTCACCCACACCGGCCCGCGGCGGGGAGACGTCTTCGCCGAATCCACGTTCGCCAAGCAGATCGCCATGATCGAAGCGGGCCTGATCCCGCCGGTGATCAAGGTCGGGAATCTGGACTCCATGCGGACCTGGGCGGACGTGCGCGACGCGGTCCGGGCCTACTATATGCTGGTCACGGTCAAGCCCGTTGCCGGTGAATTCTACAACATCGGCGGGACGTTCTCGTGCACCATCCGGGACATGCTCGACCATCTGATCGCCAGATCCCCGATGAAGGACCAAATCTCGGTGGAGATCGATCCGGAAAGACTGCGGCCCATCGACGCGGATCTGCAGGTTCCCGACACGACCAAATTCTGCAAGCACACGGGCTGGGCTCCCCAATACTCGTTCGAACGAACCATGGGGGATCTTCTGGAATACTGGCGTGGCCGCATCGGCGCCGGGCACAAGCAGCTGTCGAGGTAATCCGTCTTGAAAAAGGTATATAGGGCGAAAGCGCCATTACGGCTCGGCCTGGGCGGGGGCGGGTCGGACCTTCCCGCCTTCTTCCGCGAACACGGCGGGGCCATCCTCAATGCGACCATTTCCATGTACGCCTACGCCAGCATCGAACCGCTGGACAACGGGAAGATCGAATTCTGCTCGCGGGACACGGGGGAATGCCTTGTTTTCGATGCGGCCATGCAACTCGACATCGAGGACGGCCTGTGCCTTCTGAGAGGCGTGTACAACCGTATCGTCAAGGATTACGCCAAGAAGCCCCTGTCCTTCCGGTTGACCACGTTCGTGGACGTTCCCCCCGGCTCGGGATTGGGGTCCTCGTCCACCTTGGTCGTCGCCATGATCGGGGCCTTCTCCGAGTGGCTCAAGCTGCCGCTGGGCGAATACGACATCGCCCGCCTGGCGTACGAGATCGAGCGGATCGACCTGGGCTTTGCCGGGGGCAAGCAGGATCAGTATTCGGCAGCCTTCGGCGGGTTCAACTACCTCGAGTTTTTGCCGGACGATTCGGTGATCGTCAATTCCCTGCGGATCAAGGACGAGCTGATGGCCGAGTTGGCATTCAACCTCGTGCTTTGCTACACCTCGGTAAGCCGGGTGTCGTCCGACATCATCGTCGAGCAGGAAAAACGGTTTTCCTCCGGCGAGTCGGCAAGCGTCGAAGCCATGCTGGAAGTGAAGAAGCAGGCCTTGCTGCTGAAGAACGAGTTGGTGGTGGGGAATCTCCGTGCCATTGGCGAGAATCTCAATTATGGGTGGGCGAATAAGAAAAAGACGTCGTTGAGCATCACCAACTCCCATATCGACGACATCTATGCGCTCGCCCTGAAGAGCGGGGCGACGGGGGGCAAGATATCCGGCGCGGGCGGCGGTGGGTTCGCCATGTTCTATTGCCCGGATGAGACGCGGTATGACGTCATCAAGGCCCTATCCGCCTTGAACCTCGAATTCCGCCGATACGAGTTCACCCGTCACGGTTTGATTACTTGGACTGCGGATCACGGCTGATGCCCGGTCTGCATGGGAACCCTTTAAAGGCGCCGAATGCCCCGGAGGGGGCGGGCGGTTGCCGCGATCGATCGACGGGCCTGCCGGTGAGCCTGTATTCCGTCGTCCGTAGAAGGGGTTCGAGACGAATGGTTGGTGAGCACGATGCGCTTTAAGAACTTCATGCAATTGGCAGAGTTGTACGTCTCTTCAAATCTGAGGATTGAAGTGTCTTCGTACTATCTGAACTTTGTCTGGTGGATACTCGAACCGCTGTTGATGATGTGCGTGTTCTATGTCGTCTTCGACATCATGCTGCATCAGGGAACGGACAACTTCGTCGGCTTCCTGCTGGTCGGCCTGACCGCATGGAACTGGTTCGGGCGAAGCGTCGGAAACAGCAAGAACAGCATCTATGATGCCCGGGGACTTATACTCCAGGTGCGCATCCCCAAATGTTTCTTCCCTTTCGTGACGAATTGCCAGGATGCGTTCAAGCACCTGTTCGTCTGCGCCCTGCTTCTTCTCTTCCTCTGTTTCTATCCGACTCCGGTGACGATCACATGGGCGGCTCTCCCCGTGTTGATGCTGGTTCAGTTCATACTCATCTTTGCGGTTTCCCTGTTCTGCTCCGCACTGGTCCCCTTTGTCCCGGACCTGGGGTTCGTCATCTCGACGGGCATCGAGCTCCTGTTTTTCGCTTCGGGCGTTTTTTACGATCTGGATCGCATGGTCATCCCGAAACATTCCTTTTTCGTCTATCTCAACCCGATGGCCGGCCTGATCAAGAATTACAGAATGGTCCTTTTGTACGGGCAGTGGCCCGACTGGAAGTACCTTGCGGTCGTCGCGCTCTGTTCGTCCTTCTTTGCCGCCGTTTTCCTGCTCTTCCTGCGGAAGTATGACCATGTTTATCCCAAGGTGTGTCAGCAGTGAGTACGCCTGCGCTTGTAACGTTCGACCATGTGCGCTGTTCCTTCAAGGTGCGCCAGGGGCTGTTCCGGTTCAGGACCTATGACGCCTTGAGGGATATCTCGCTGTCGATCAACCAGGGGGATACCCTCGGCGTGATCGGGAACAACGGTGCGGGCAAGTCCACTCTCCTCAAGCTGATCGCCGGTATTCTGGTGCCGGATTCCGGCTTGATCCAATACTTCCAGCCCGCGTCGGTGGCGCTTTTGAGTCTTCAGATGGGGTTCAACCCGCAGCTCTCGGGGAGGATCAACGCCATCATCAACGCCATGCTCATCGGTTTCACCCGCGAGGAGGCGGAGGCCAGATTGGATCGGATCATCGAGTTCGCGGAACTCCGGGAATGGATCGACTCTCCGTTGAAGACCTACTCGTCGGGCATGCAGGCGCGGCTGGGGTTCGGGGTCGCGCTGGAGATGTCCCCGGACATCCTGCTCATCGACGAGGTCCTCGGCGTGGGCGACCAGAGCTTTCAGCAGAAGTCCTCGCGGGCCATGCAGGAGAAAATGCAGTCGGAGCAGACGATCGTTTTCGTTTCCCACGATTTGGCCACCGTGAAGTCGCTGTGCAACCGATGCCTATGGATAGAGGACGGCCAGACCATGGCCGAGGGCGGAACGGACGAGGTGATCGCCGCCTACCTGGCGTTCGGCAACCATCAAGAGGCATGATGACTATTCGCGAATTGCATCGCCAAGTTGCGGAGATATTTTGTCCATTGACCTGGGGCTCGTCGAACGGGCTCCCGCGAAGCCTGGCGGCTTCGCCCCGGTGAGGAAGACGATGGTGCGTCAGGCCGTGATTCTTGCGGGGGGCAGGGGGACCCGATTGGGGGAGCTGACCAGGGAGGTCCCTAAACCCGTCATCCCCGTGGGCGGCGTCCCTTTCCTTTCGTACCTCATCTGGAATCTGGCGCGGCACGGGATCAGGGAGATTGTCCTGTCCACCGGGTACCTGCACGAGAAGCTCAGGGACGCGCTGGGCGATGGCCGGGAACTCGGCGTGCGGCTCTCCTACGTCCGTGAACGCGAGCCTCTCGGGACCGGGGGGGGCGTGCGGAACTGTCTCGGCCTGTTGGATGAAACCTTTCTCGTGCTGAACGGCGACAGCATCTTCGACATCAATTACCTGGACCTCGCGGCCGGGGCGCAGGGCAACCCCCGGATCGCCCTGCGGCGGGTCGAGGATGCGTCGCGTTTCGGGACCGTCCGTCATCGGTCCGGCCGGGTGGTTCAGTTCAGCGAGAAGGGCGCGGGCGGGCCCGGGGCCATCAACGGGGGAATCTATCTGCTGACCCGGGAGGTGGTTCGGGAGCTGCCCGAGGGGGCCGTGTCGCTGGAGCAGGACGTGTTTCCGGAACTGGCCGCAAGGGGCCGGTTGTTCTGCAAGGAATACTCCGGCTTTTTCCTTGATATCGGCGTGCCGGAAGACCTTGCCCGCGCCCAGACGGATGTGCCCGCCTGGCGGCGAAAGCCCGCGCTGTTCCTGGACCGGGACGTGGTTGTCGAGGACGACTCCGGGCATGGGTTTGAGGACGGGGATTTCGCGTGGCGGCCCGGAGTCTGCGAGGCGGTCAAGGCCGCCAACGACGCCGGGTGGCTGGTTTTTGCCGTGTCGGCCCGGCCCGACATGGGAGGGCGGGATTGTCCGGGGCCGGACTCTCCCCATTTCGAGGGCATAGCGGCCAGCGGGTTGGCCGATGCCGGGGCCCATTTCGACGCGGTGTACCACTATCCGCGCGAAGGCCGTTCGCCCGCCCCGGCGATGCTGGCGGCGTTCGGGCGGGACTGGAACGTGGACATGGCCGCGAGTGCGATGATCGGAGGTTCGTCCTCCGGCGTGTCAGAGGCAAGGCGTGCGGGAGTAGGACGGTGGCTGCTCCATGATCGCGAGCCGGATGATCTGCGCCGTCTTGTCCTTTCCATATTGTGATGTTTCGGCTAGGCATGTCCGCGTATGCCCGATTGTGATGGTCCGTATCCTTGCGGGCACAATGGTGCGTTCTCTTATCTGGAGAGAGGTTGTGAGCAAGAAGAATCTTGAATTTACCGGCGAGCGGTACATCCCGTCCGAAGGGGGAAAGCTGCGCCTGGAGCACCTGCACCGGTATGTCGTTGCTGCGCAATTGTGCAAGGGCAGGGATGTTGTCGATATGGCCTGCGGAGAAGGGTATGGGGCCGCCATGCTCGCCGAGACTGCCAAGTCCGTCGTCGGAGTGGACATCTCCGGGGAGGTCGTCGACCATGCTTCCGAAACGTACAAGAGGCCGAATCTGTCGTTCGTCGTTTCCGATGTGCGGGAACTCGATCTTCCCGATGCCTGTTGCGATATGGTCGTCTCGTTCGAAACCATAGAGCATATCGGCGAGCAGGAGGAGATGGTTGCGGAGATAAAACGGGTGCTGCGGCCGGACGGCGTCTTGGTAATATCCTCTCCCAACCGGCCGGTGTACGAAAAGGATAACGAGCCGAATACGTTCCACGTCAAGGAGTTCGACTTCGACGAACTGGATGCCTTGCTGTCGAAGTTCTTCGGATGCGTACGATATTTTGGGCAAAAGGTGCAGATGGGATCACTTGTCCAGCCGATGACCGGGGGGAGACCCTCCTGCCGGGCATGGTTCGACGATGGGGAGACCGTGAGGAACAAGCACAGGGAGGTGGTCCCTCCGGAATACTTCCTGGCGATCTGCGGGAAGGACGCCTCATCCACCCCGAGACTGGACGTCTCGGTTTTGTATCCCGAAACGGACGATCTCGTTGACCACTACGTCAAGTTTGCGAAATGGGCCAAGGATGTCGAGGCGTTGATGCATGACAAGACGAAAGCCATGGCGGATATGCAGGATGCTCATGAAAAGGAGCTGGATCAATTGAAGGATTTGCTCGATGAGCGGGAAGCGTACGCGAAAGAAGAGCAGCTGGATAAGCTTGAATCGAAATTCGACGCCCAGAACGCGCTGATGATGGACATGAAGCTTGCCGTCGACGGACTGGCCGAAGACGCCTCGTCGTTGTCCGGCGGGATGAAAGGGGTGAGCGGAGAAGTCGTCGGCCTCTCCAGGGAGATCCTGGAGGTCGAGAAGGCCGTCGAGTGCATCGAAAGGGACCTCGGGGAACAGAGGCGTGAAGGCCGGAGTCTAGCCGAAAGGGTGGAGGGGCTGGAGTCGCAGGTCTCCGGCCTGCACGGCGCACTGCGGGAAATGAACGACGCCACGCGCAGGGATATTGCCGAACTGAAGGTGCTCGCGGCCCGGACGAACGAGGCGGTCTCAAACCGCAAAGGCTTGATGCGGCGTCTGCTGACGGGGCTTCGGTACGCCCTGAAGGGGGCAATCATCCTGAGCCGGTTGCTGTATAATGCGGCGCCTTTGTCGGACGAGACGAAGATATCCCACCGGGCCTGGATGCAGCGGAATTGTCCGGGGCTGCTGCTGGCCAGCGGGTGTCGCGAGGACACGGTGTTCGTCAGCGGGTGCGGCCATGCTGGGGGACGGTCGTCGGCCGATCCTGCGAAGGACCGCGGCGTCCTGGGCTCGTTCCTTGCCCGTACCGCGTCCCTGCTGATGAAGCCCGTGTTTGCGGCCCTCAAGTGGGCGCGGGAGCGGTACAATAATTCCTCATTGTTGAGCTACGGCACCAAGGTCGCCCACAGGCGCTGGCTTGCGAAATACTACCCGGGAGTGCTGGCAGCCAGCGGCGCAGTGATGAACGCCGGACAGGAGGTCGCTCCGGTGGAAACGGAAGCCGAGCCGCCCCGGGAAACGCTTGACCGCGAGGAGTTGAAGGCGCTTGCCGAAGGGGTCGATTTCACCGGATTCGTGAGCGACTCCCCGGTCGTCTCCATCGTCATGCCCGCATACGAGGGCGTGGACTATACGGTCAAATGCTTCAAGTCCATATACGACAACATCCCGGACGTGCCCTTTGAGATCGTGCTGGTTGACGACTGCTCCTGCGCGGAAACCCTTGATATTCTCAAGCGGATGAAGGGGATCAGGCTCTACAGCAACGAAGAGAATTCGGGCTTCATCAGGACCTCGAACATCGGTGCGACCTACGCCTGCGGCGAATATGTCTACTTCCTGAACAACGATACTGAGGTCACCGCCGGTTGGCTTGATGCCCTGTATCAGACGTTCATCGATTTTCCGGGTACCGGTCTCGCCGGTTCCAAGCTGGTCTTCCCGGACGGCAGGCTGCAGGAAGCCGGGGGCATCATCTGGCGGGACGGCAGCGCGTGGAACTACGGCAGGCTGCAGGACCCTTCGCTTCCCTGCTTTAACTACGCGCGGGAGGTCGACTACGTTTCCGGCGCGTCCATCATGGTTCCCGCCAAGCTGTTCGAGGAATGCGGCGGGTTCGACCTGCATTATCTCCCGGCCTATTGCGAGGATTCGGACCTGGCCGTGAAGATTCGCGACAAGGGCTACAGGGTCATATACCAGCCCATGTCCTCCATCATACATTTCGAGGGCGTCACGCATGGGGTCGACGTCGACCAGGGCGTGAAGGCGTATCAGGTCGTCAATACGAAGAAGCTGTACGAGAGGTGGAAACACCGGTTCCGGCATCACCAGAAGCCGGGCGAGGATGTCGTCCACGCCCGGAACCGGGGCGTTGCGAGAAAGGCCCTTGTGCTGGATCACTGCACCCCGGCCCCCGACCAGGACGCCGGCTCGTTGACTCTGTTTAACACGCTGCTTCTCCTTCGCGACATGGACTTTCAGGTGACCTTCGTCCCGGAGGACAACTTTGCGTATATCCCAAAATATACTAATATGTTGCAGCGAAACGGAATAGAAGTGATCTATGCGCCGCACGAGACCACGATGGAGGCCCACGCGCGCGAGTTCGGCGAGCTGTACGACCTGGTCGTCCTGTTCCGCGTCGGCGTTGTCGAGCGGCACATGGAAACCCTGAAGAAGTACTGCGTCAACGCCAAGTTCCTGTTCCACACCGTGGACCTGCATTTCCTGCGGATCATGCGCGAGGCCGAATTGGAGCGCAGCGATAGGAAGCGCAAGGAGGCCGCGGAGATCAGGCAGGCGGAGTTGCGGGCGATGGCAGGCGTCGACGCCTCCATCGTGCACAGCACAGCGGAGGCGGAAATGCTGGCCGGGATCGTCCCCGATGCAAACATCTTCGTGTTCCCGCTCATAATGGATGTGCCGGGCTCCAAGACGGGGTTCGAGGCGCGGAGCGGGATCGCCTTTGTCGGCGGCTATGCCCATCCGCCCAACGTCGACGCGGTGGAGTACTTCGTTGACGACATCATGCCCGGATTGCGCAAGAGCATCCCCGGAATCAAGTTTTATGTGGTGGGCAGCCACCCCACCGACGAAGTCAGGAAGCTGGCCTCGGACGACGTGGTCGTGACCGGGTTCGTCGAGGACCTCGGCGCGCTGCTGGAGGGCGTCCGGCTTTCCGTGGCCCCGTTGCGCTACGGCGCCGGGATCAAGGGGAAGGTCGGGACGGCGATGGCCATGGGCCTCCCCGTGGTCGCCACCTCCGTCGCCGCGGAGGGGATGGGGCTTGAGGACGGCAAGGACATCGTCCTTGCCGATGGAGAGCGGGACTTCATGGAGGCCCTTGTCGGGCTGTATACCGACAAGCCCCGTTGGGAGACCATCCGCGCGAACGGGCTCGCCACGGCGGAGAAGCTGTGGGGCGGGCGGGCCGCATGGGATCACCTGGCAGGTATTCTTTCCTCCTTGGGGTTTGCGGTCGAGACCAGTCCGTACCCCCTGTCCCTGTACGCGGCGCGCAAGAGCGCTCCGGGCTCGACTTCCGGGACGATCCAGCCTGTGGGGAGCGTCGGCGACAGGGCGGAATACGAGGCCCTGATGAAGTGCAAGGGGATCGCCGACATGGCGGCTCTGGAGCGGGGCGTGCTTTCGCGCGCGCCGCAGGAGGTCTTTTCCGTTCCGGGCAGGTGCGAGGCCTGCGGCGGGAAGGTGGACTTCCTGGTCGATCTGGAGGGCGGGGGCATCCGTTTCGATGACGGAACGTTCCTGCCCAACTGGCGGGAGCGGCTCGTCTGCCCGCACTGCGGGATGAACAACCGGCAGCGGCTCATGTGCGCGCTCATCCTGCAACAGCTTGAGGGCCGACGGGGAAGTCGGGTCTATCTGATGGAACAGGTCACGCCCATATTCCAGTGGGCCAGGGAGAACCTTCAGGACCATGAACTGACGGGCAGCGAGTACGTCCGCGACGATCTGGAAAGCGGGACCGTCGTCGACGGCATCCGCCATGAGGATGCGCTGGCGCTGAGCTTCGAGAGCGGGTCCCTGGACCTCATCGTGAGCAACGACGTCTTCGAACACGTCCCCGACCCTGCGGTCGCGTTCGCGGAGTGCGCCCGGGTCCTGAAGCCGGGCGGGACGATGCTGGCGACCTTCCCCCTGGAGGTCGAGAGGGACGAAGCCGAGATCAGGGCCAGGGTGGTGGACGGCAAGCTGGAACATCTCCTCCCGCCGACCTACCACGGGAACCCCATGTCGCCCGACGGATCGCTCGTCTTCACCGTCTTTGGTTGGGACGCCGTCGAGACCTTGAAGTCGTGCGGCTTTACCTCCGTCGTCGGCGAAGTCTACAGGGATAAGGAACACGCGCACTTCGGCGATAGCCTTATTGTTTTTCGCGCTATGAAATAGCGTTGGTCGCGGCGCTGTCGCGGGTTCGGGCACCCGGTCCGCAGGGAGCATGATCAACGACGAAAACGAGGAGACAAGATGAAGATATTGGAAGTGAAAAGTCTGGAGCTGGAGGATGTCAAAGTCATCCGCTACGGCTATTTCCCCGACGAACGGGGATTCTTCACCGAACCGTTCCGCAAGTCCGACCTGTTGGGCGCTGCGGGAGTGGGGAGCGTAGCCGGGCAGGAGATCGTCCAGGTCAACGAAAGCCTCAGCAGGAAGGGTGTCATGCGCGGCCTCCATTTCCAGTGGAATCCCTTCATGGGCAAGCTGGTGCGCACGATCGCCGGGCACATGATTGACATGTTCCTGGACATCCGCAAGGATAGCCCGACCTTCGGCAAGATATCCCTCTACGACATGCCCTGCATGGACGCCGAGAACTATTGCGATTGGATCTGGGTGCCGCCGGGGATGGCCCACGGCAACTTCTTCCTGGATGAGTCGAACCGCATCGAATACCTGTGCACCGGCGAATACAGCCCCGGCTGCGAAGCGGCCATCTCGCCGCTGGCCGAGGACCTCGACTGGTCGCTGTGCCCGGCGGACCTGAAGGCCCGGTTCGACAACCTGGTCTCCGGCAAGGATCTCATCCTCTCCGAGAAGGATCAGGCGGGCCTGACACTCGCCGCCTGGGCCGGGGACGAGCGTTCCGCCAATTTCGTCTACGGTCGCTGCTAGCGGGAAGGACAGCTCATGAGCGATGCGCACATATTGGTGACCGGCGGGAGCGGCCTGCTGGGGACGGCCTTGCAAAAGGCCATGCCCAGAGCCCTGTACCCCGCCTCCGATGAATTCAATGTGTGTGATCCCGAACAGATGCGGCGGTACGTCGCCGGTCGGGACATCACCACGGTCTTCCACGGCGCGGCCTTCACCTCCCCGCCCAAGATAGACGAAAACCCGATCAAGGCCCTGGACAGCAACATCGCGGGGACGGCCAACGTCGTCAAACTGTGCTTTGAAAACGGGTGGAGACTCGTCTACATATCCACCGACTACGTTTTCAAGGGCGACAAGGGCCGCTATGGCGAGAACGACGAGGTCCTGCCCCAGAACAAGTATGCCTGGAGCAAGCTGGGGGGCGAGTGCGCCGTACGCCTGTACGACAACTCGCTGATCGTCAGGACAAGCCTGGGAGAGGACGAGTTCCCCTACCCCAAGGCGTTCGTCGACCAGTGGACCAGCCGCCAGCCGGTGACGGCCATCGCCGCCAAGCTGGTGGAGATCATCCGCAGGGAAGATCTGCGCGGCGTGCTCCACGTGGGCGGCGAGCGCAGGACCATCATGGAATATGCCAGGGAGATATCCCCGGGGAAGGATATCGGGGAGCTGTCCATCAACGACGTGGCTTTTACGGTCCCGGTGGACACCTCGCTCGACACGGCTCGGTACAAATCCCTTTTCAAAGAATCAAAGTAATCGAGGAGCTATCGTGAAAATTTTGCTCGCCGGCGGCGCCGGCTACATCGGTTGCGTCTTGGCGCCGATGCTCCGGGACCGGGGATACGACGTTACGGTCTGCGACTCCCTGTGGTTTGGCAACCATCTGCCCGAGGACATCGAGGTCATGAAGTCGGAATTGTTCGACCTCCAGGAAGAGGACTTGCGCGGGTATGACCAGGTCGTCTTCCTGGGCGGCCTTTCCAACGATCCCATGGCCGAGTTCAGCCCGGCGTTGAATTTCAAACTCAACTGCGCGCTGCCCTGCTATCTGGCCTACATCGCCAAGCGCGCCGGGGTGAAGCGCTACATCTACGCCTCCTCCTGCTCGGTCTACGGCTATACCGTGGATGAACTGTACGACGAGGACGATCCCGTCACCTGCGGCTATCCCTACGGGATCAGCAAGCTCCAGGGCGAACGCGGGGCGCTCCAGCTGGTGGACGACGATTTCTCCGTCATCTGCCTGCGCCAGGGCACCGTTTGCGGCTACAGCCCCCGCATGCGCTTCGACCTGATCATCAACACGATGTTCAAGGCGGCCTACACCACCGGACAGGTGACCGTGAACAATCCCTCCATCTGGCGGCCGATCCTCGACGTGCGCGACACGTCCAGCGCCTTCCTGCGGGCCGTGCAGGCCAACGAGAGCATCTCGGGCGTGTTCAACGTGGCCAGCGGAAACTTCACCGTCGGGCAGGTCGGCGACATCGTCGCCGAAAGCGTCCAGAATCTGATGGGCGAAAAGGTCAAGCTCAACATCGGCAACATGCGGGACTTCCGCAACTACAAGGTGAGCTGCGAGCGCGCCAAGACGGTCCTGGGCTTCATGCCGAAATACGGCATCGAGGATATCCTCCAGTCCATTTTCGACCACATCGACGAGTACACGGACTTCGAGGCTGATCGCTACTACAACATCAAGGTCTTCAAGAAGATGGAAAACTTCGCCTGATCCCCCTCAAGGGGGTGGCCCGCCCTTGCAGCGGGGTGTCCGTCTGCGGCCTAATCCGGCCCCTTTCCGACCGACAGGACGGGGAGGGGCCTTTGTCTTGCCCGCGCCCGGATCGAAACGGGAGTTATGCCGCCAGGCCCGCCAGCACGCCGCGCAGGGCGGCCGGAATGGACCGCCATTGCCGCCGGAAGGCCAGGAAGAGCGGCTTTGCGAACAGCCGGGCGGCCAGCACCGAGGGCAGCAGGGCTGGATGATGCCTGCGCGTGAAGCGCACGGTGGACCGGGCCTCGTGGTACGCCGTCAGGGCGAGGCGTTCGGCCGAAGCCTTCCCCTCGCGTCCCGTGCTCGCGCCTTGCTCATGCCGTATCACGCAGTCCCTGCACCATTGCAGACGAAACCCCGCGGCCTGGGCCCTGGTGCAATAGTCCACTTCCTCGTAAAAGAGGAAAAATCCCTCATCCAACATGCCCACGGCCCGCACGGCCTGCATGGGGATGAGCATGCTCGCGCCGTAGATGTAATCCAGACGGGGGTCGGCCAGATACGGGACATCGCCCAGGCTGGCCCCCTCGTGCGCCGGGCGTATGCGGCTGCTGGCCGGGAGGTAGCGCACTCCCCCGGCGGCCTGGAGCCTGTCGGGCGCATCGGCATGGACGACCGTGGCCCCGATGATGGCCCGGGGGTGGGAGGCCGCGCAGGCGGCGAGGGCCGACAGGGAGCCGGGGCCGAGCGCGGCGTCATTGTTGAGCAGCCAGGTGTGCGTGATGCCGCCGTTGCCCGAAACGGCGCGCAGTCCGGCGTTGCAGCCTGCCGCAAAGCCCCGGTTGCCGCCGCCCTGGATCAGGGCGGCGTCCGCGTGGGGCGGCATGGCCTCGTCCGGCCGCAAGGTTGCGACTTCGGCGAAGAGTCCGTCCATCGCCTGAGCGATCAGAGCGCCTTGCTCTTGCGTACCGTTGTTGACGACGATGACGGCGGCCCCGTGTGGCCCGCCCCCGATGGAGCGCAGACAGCGCAGGGTGGCGGACGGGTCCCCGTAGTGGACGATGATGATGGCAATTCGGGGGGAGGAGGCGAGCGCATCGGGCATTTGCGCACAATAGGTGGGTTGCGGGAGAATCGCAAGCCATGGGGCCTCCCGACGCGGGTGCGGCCGGGGCAGGGGGCGCCGGGTTCCCGCCGGAGGTTTTGCTGCGGCAGGGAGGGGCATGCTCCGTAACTCCCCAAGCTGGACGGGCTGTTGGATCAAGTTTATAGGTGTGTTCATCACAATGAATAGATTGGGCAAACGGAGAATTGCACATGCCTGGAATCCTCGTGAACGCGCTCCCGCTGATGGTGGTCGGCACCGGCGTCGGACGGTATTTGCGCGGGCTGTATGGGGCCCTTGAAGCGGAGTTGGACGAGGGCTGGTCCATCGGCTACTTCACGGGCCGGAGCGTCGACTCCGGGCTGCCCGGCTGCCCTGCGCCGGGGTGGCGGGAACGGGTGGGGCAGTTGCTCTGGAGGATGCCGACCCCGATCGCGCTCCGGGCGAGGCTGGTGCGGAACGGCCTTCAGGAGCGACGGTTCGCGAGACTCTGCGGGGACTGGACGGTGTATCACGAGGCGGGCTATTTCCCGATGCCCTGCGGCCGCCGTGAGGCCAGAATCGTGTTCACGATGCACGACCTGTCCCTGCTGCTCCATCCCGAATGGCATCCGGCCGAGCGGGTGGCCTTTTGGAAACGCCACTTCGCGGAGAGGGTCGGATGGGCGGACGCCTTTTGCGCGGTCTCGGAGTTCACCAAGCGGCAGATGACGGAACATCTCGCCCTGTCCCCGGACAGGATCACGGTGACGCCGCTCGGCGTGGACGAGGCGGCCTTCAACCGGCGGGACGACCTGGAGGCGCAGGCCCTGCTGGACAAGGCCGGGGTGTCCGGCGGGTATCTGCTCTTCGTCGGCAGCGGCGACCCCCGGAAGCGGCTGAATCATGCCGTGGAGGTGCTTGAACTCCTGGGCTGGCCGCTGCCCCTGGTCGTGGTCGGCTGGAGCGGCTGGGACCATGCGAGGGCCCGCGGGGTCGTGGACATAGGCTATGTTTCCGACCGGGTCCTGGCGCAGCTGTACCGCCGGGCCAGGCTGCTGTTGATGCCGAGCGAATACGAGGGCTTCGGCCTGCCGGTGCTGGAGGCCATGGCCTGCGGTTGTCCGGTCCTGTCCTCGGGTGCCGAGGCGTTGCGCGAGGTGGGCGGGGATGCAACAGCCCGCGTGGACACCCTGGATCCGCGTTCGTTCGCCGAGGCCGTGGACGCCCTGGTCGGCGATGACCGCAGGCTCGCGGACATGGCCGCCAAAGGGGTTGCCAGGGCAAAGCAATTTTCGTGGCAGGAAACGGCTCGGAAAACGCTGCGTGCATTCCGCGGCTAGCCCGGCGACGCGCCTGGAGATATAAAAGATATTGGCGGAGTTCCCGCACGCCGAAGCGGGCCCCCGGCACGGCCGGGGGCCCGTGTCTGGCTGACACGCCGGTCAGCGTTTCATACGCTTGTTCATGCGCTTAATCTCCTTGGCGATGTCCTTCCAGCGCTCTCTTTCGACATAGTCCGCGCTCTTTTCGCTGCGGGCCTGGGCATAGTCCATTTCGCGCTGCATCTTGCGGTAGTTGTCCAGCCGCGCCTGGGGGAGCTCGCCGGATTCCACGGCGCGGAGCACGGCGCAGCCGGGCTCTTGCCGATGCGAGCAGTCGGCGAAGCGGCAGGATTCGGCCAGGTCCCGGATATCGGCGAAGGTCGCGTCCAGGCCGTCGCCGCCTCTGGCGAAGGCGATTTCGCGGATGCCCGGGTTGTCCATGAGCAGGCCGCCCCGGGGCATGGCGATGAACTCCCGGGAGGTCGTGGTGTGGCGGCCCTTGCCCACGCTCAGGCTCACGGCGGCGGTGGCCTGGACCTCGCTGCCGTGGAGCATGTTCGCCAGCGAGGACTTGCCCGCGCCCGAGGAGCCGATCATGGACACGGTCTGTCCCTCGTTCAGGTAGGCGTGCAGCGCGTCCACGCCGCTTCGGTCCCGCGTCGAGGTCAGCACCACGGGCACGCCGAACGCGATGGCCTCGACCTCCTCGCGGAAGGAATCGGGGGCGTCGTGGAGGTCCGCCTTGGTCAGGACGACCACGGGGGCCATGCCGCAGTTGTAGACCAGCGCCAGGTAGCGCTCGATGCGGCGCGGGTTGTAGTCGCGGTCGAGCCCGCAGACCACGAACACCGTGTCGATGTTCGCGGCCAGCGGTTGTTCGCGTCGGGCCGCGCCGTCCTGCTTCCCCCGCGTCCCCGCCTCGCCCCGGCAGAGGGTGTTCTTGCGCGGGAGGACGCGTTGCAGGGCGTTGCCGTCCGTGAGCACCCAGTCTCCGGTGACCGGGTAGTCCCCCCGCCGGTGATGGTGCATCTTGCCCGAAGGGGCGCAGAGCCGTTCGTCGCGCCCGTCGGTGACCAGGAACAGGCTGCGCTGCGCGCTGAGGACGCGGGCCACCCGGTCCAGGTCGAGTTGTTCATCGGCCGCCAGCCGTTCGAAATGATCGTCCCAGCCGAGTCGGCGGAGGCGGTTTGTCCGTTCGTCGTCACGTGTGGAAAGTGTCGGTATATTCATCTTGATTCCATTGCGGTTGCATCGAAGCCGGGCTTCGATCGTGTGGGATCACGGCCGACCGAACCAGCGGTCGGCGGTCAACGGGAGACGGAATGGGGAATATGGAGAAAGGACGTAAAAACAGACCCGTTTCAGGCGAAACAAGTCCTGTCGGCTGAATCAACCGTATGGAAGCCGCGCTAAAAAGTGCGGCTTGGAGGCAGCTTAGACCTGCGGGGCGCCCTTTTCCATATTCCGGGCGGCAAGATCCATAGACTGGGTAATCATCCAAACTCCTTGATGAATAATGACTGGATGGTTATCGCAAATGCATATCTTGTCAAGGGCGTTCGGCGCTGCGTGGTGAGGATGCGTTTGCACGGGGCGATCCCCCGTGCAGGGGAAAAACCCACTGAGTACCTTGAGATTGAATCAATTCTTTTCGATTCGCAGCCGCATTGAGGGGGCTCCCCGGGTAATTTTCTCGCCTCGCACCCGAAGGGGAAAATCGCGGCATGGTGCGCGGGCGACTATGCCGTGGAATTCCCGGAAGCCAATCCCGACCTTGCCGAACCCGTGGCGTTTATCGGGGATTCCAACATGGCTCGACGGCCCGAAGGCTGCCCCTTTGGCCGGTTTGGCCGCATTCTCCGGGCGGGGAAGGTGCCCGGAGAATGCGGCCGCGTCATATCCCGCGACCCTGGACGGAAAGGGGGCGGGTGTTGAAACCGGGGCCTAGTAGAGTCCGAACGGGCTCTCGTCCAGGCTGATGTATATGTTCTTGGTCTGGCTGTAGTGCGAGAGCATCATCTTGTGGGTCTCGCGGCCGATGCCGGATTTCTTGTAGCCGCCGAAGGGCGTGTGGGCCGGGAGCTGGTTGTAGGTGTTGATCCACATGCGGCCGGTCTCGACCCCGGTGGCCACCCGCATGGCGCGGTTGATGTCCCGGCTCCAGACCGCCCCGCCCAGGCCGAACTCGCTGTCGTTGGCCATGCGTATCACCTCGTCCTCGTCCTTGAACTTGATGACGCAGACCACCGGGCCGAAGATCTCCTCCTGGGCGATGCGCATGGAGTTGTCCACGTCCGCGAAGATGGTCGGGCTCAGGAAGCTGCCCTTGCCGAGCTCGCCGTCCGTCAGCCGGGTGCCGCCGGTGACCAGGCGCGCGCCTTCCTTCTGGCCGTCCTCTATGCAGCCGAGGACCTTGCCCAGCTGGTGCCCGTTGATCAGGCTGCCCATTTCGGTGCCTTCTTCCCAGGGCAGGCCGACGTTGACCTTCTCGAATTTCTTTTCCAGGGCCGACAGGAAGCGGTCGTGGATGTCTTCGTGGACGAAGACCCGCGAACCCGCGCAGCAGACCTGGCCCTGGTTGAACAGGATGCCCAGCAGCACGCCCTCGACCGCCTTGTCCCAGGGGCAGTCCGGGAAGTAGATATTGGCGGACTTGCCGCCCAGTTCCAGCGTGGCCGGGATGAGCTTCTTGGCGGCCGCGTCGGCGATCATGTACCCGATGTCCGTGGAGCCGGTGAAGGCGAGCTTGCTGAATCCCTCGTGCTCCAGGATGTAGTTGCCGGTCGTGGAGCCGCCGCCGGTGACGACGTTGACCACCCCGGCGGGCAGGACCTTGTCCAGGATCTTGGCGAATTCCAGCAGGCTCAGGGACGTCTCCGACGAGGGCTTGATGACCACGGTGTTGCCCGCGGCCAGGGCCGGGGCGATCTTCCAGGCCGCCATGAGGAACGGGAAGTTCCAGGGGATGATCTGTCCGACCACGCCGATGGGCTCGTTGATGATGATGCTCATGGTGTTTTTGTCGATCATCGTGGCCGAGCCCTCTTCGGTGCGGATGGCGCTGGCGAAATACCGGAAGTGGTCCGAGGCGAGCGGGACGTCGATGTTCCTGGTCTCCCGGATGGGCTTGCCGTTGTCCAGGGTTTCCACCAGGGCGAGCCTGTCGGCCTGCTCGTCGATGAGGTCGGCTATTTTCAGCAGGTAGGCCGCGCGCTCCTGGGGGGGGGCGTTCCTCCATGTGGCGAACGCCTTTTTCGCGGCGGCCACGGCCATGTCCACCTCGCCCTTGCCTGCGTTGACGCAGGTGGCGAGCGCTTCGCCGTTGGCCGGGCAGTAGGCCGTGAACGTCTTGCCGTCCTTGGCGTCCACCCATTTCCCGTCGATGTACAGCTGATAACTCCGGTCGATGGGGCTGTTCGCCACCGTTCCTTCGAAGCTCATCGGTTCCTTCATGATAGTACCCTCCTGTTGGATTTAGGCGACGTTGTGCGACCCGGAAGGGATCGCTTGAACCGCACCCGCGAAGAGCAAGTATGGTGCCGCCTGACATCGTCCCGAAGGAGATGGCGGAAACAGTGGATTCGCGCCGGGAAGGCGCGGAGGATGCCCGGAGAGGGAGTGTGACCTTTTGCGGGACACTTTGCATGGGTGTCCCGTTTCGGGGGACAGGTGTTACCCTCCGGAGACCGCTCCGGCCGCCCCTATTGGAAGACCTGTTCCCTGGATATTTTGTAGAACCGCATCTTGCGGTAGATGGTGTTGCGGGACAGACCCATCTCCCGGGCGACCTTGCTGACGTTCCCCCGGTGGCCGGACAGGAGCTTCAGGAGCAGCTCCTTCTCGCGCAGCAGGTCGGTCATCTCCTTTTCCCTTTTGCCGAAGTGGCGGTCCTGGCTCGGGTAGAAGGGGGACGAGCAGACCGCCGGGCCCATGTTCCGGCCCGCGATCCGTTCCGGCAGGTGCTTGAAGGCCAGCCGTGTGGCGTCGTGGTCCGCGTTGAGCATCTTCTCGATGACGTTTTCCAGTTCCCGGACGTTGCCGGGCCAGTCGTGCCGGGCCAGTTGCTGGAGCATCTTCTCCGAGACGTGCTTGATGCGGCGTCCCTGCCTGGCGCAGATCTTGTCCAGGAGGTGGCGGAACAGGTCGTTCAGGTCGCCTATGCGCTCCCGGAGCGGGGGGACCTTCACCTGTATGACGTTCAGGCGGTAGTAGAGGTCCAGGCGGAAGTTGCCCTTGCGCACCTCTTCCAGCAGGTCCTTGTTCGTGGCGCAGACGAACCGCACATTGACCGGGATCACGTGGTCGCCGCCAATGCGGGTGATCGTCCTGTCCTGGAGCACGCGGAGCAGGATGGCCTGCTGGTCGAGCGGCATGTCACCGATCTCGTCCAGGAACAGGGTGCCGCCGTCCGCCATCTCGAACTTGCCGGGCCTGCCCCCCCGCTTGGAGCCGGTGAACGCGCCGTCCGTGTAGCCGAAGAGTTCGCTGGCGATCAGTTCCCGGGGCAGGGCGGCGCAGTTCAGGGCGATGAACGGCCCGTCCCGTCGCGGGCCGTGGTTGTGGATGGCCTGGGCGAACAGCTCCTTGCCCGTGCCGCTTTCCCCCAGGACAAGGACGTTGCTGCTCCCCGCGGCCGCCCCCCTGGCCGCCTTGATGGCGTCCCGCAGCTTGGGGCTGGAGCCGATGATGTCCGAAAAACCGAACGAGGCCAGGGCGCCGCTCAGGCGGTTCACCAGCTTCTTGACCTTGTTGATCCGGTTGAAGAAGACGACCGTCCCGTTTGGGGCCCCGGCGTCGTCCCTGAGCGTCGTGCCCGAAACCAGACAATGGATGCAGCCCCTCGGGGTGTCGATGATCTGCTCGACGTCTGTGTACCCCTCGCCGTGCTGCAGATGCTTCCAGATCAGCGGGTTGCCGCGCAGGACCTCCCCGATGGGCCTGCCCTCGATGTCCGCGCCCAGGATGCCTTTCCCCGCCCTGTTGACATGGCTGATCGCGCCGCCGTCGTCCGTTATCAGGGCGCCGTCGGACATGCTGTGGAAGATCTTGTTCAGGCTGTCGTTCAGCCTGTTCAGTTCCAGGTTCTTTTTCCTGATCCGAATCTGGTCCCGGATGGCCTCCACCGCCGCCACGACCATGCCGAGCGTATGCAGGTGTACCTCGTTCGAGGGCCCCGAGACCTGCAGGACGCCGATCATCTCGCCGCCGTCGTCGAAGATGGGCGCGGCCGAACACGTCCAGCTGTGCAGCCGGGCGCAGTAGTGTTCCATGCCGGATATCTGGATGGGCTTGCGCAGCTTGATGGCGGTGCCGATGCCGTTGGTGCCCACGGCCTCCTCGCGCCAGTCCGTGCCGGCCACCAGGTTGACCTTGGAGGCATTGTCCTTGATCTCGTGGTCCCCGATGCACTCCAGGATCACGCCGGATGCATCGGACAGGAAGACCACCAGCCGGGAACCGGCCACGAAACGGTAGAGCCGGTCCATGAACGGTTTGGCGATGGCGAGGAGATCCGAGCGACCGTTCCGGGCCCGTTCGGCCTTCCGTTGTTCCCGGAGCAGGCGTCCGCTGCCGCCGCACGGGTTCACCCTGGCCTCGTGGCAGCGCTGCCACGAATGCAGGATTTCGGTCCTGACGGCGCCGGGCTGGGCGGAGCCTGTGCGGACGAATTGCTTCCAAGCGCTTTCCACCGTCGAGCCGGGTAATTGCAATACATTGTTCGAGCCCATCTTTCGTACCTCCATCCGGCCGTGAGGCGCAGTGCGAAAGAAATGGCTGCGGCGACGTAAGACAATCCGCTCCCGCTCCGGTATCCTACGTATTGAACGCGGATGCCGGGAATGCAAGATCCCGCCTTTTCGGCCCGAATTGACACAATCCCGGACCGAGCCCCTGGCGTGGGCGCAAGATTTTTACGATTCCTAGCATTGATGCGGCGCGAATACAAACATCCAGAGGCGTTGATCTGATGGAAAGGCCGACCGGGCCCGGGCTCCAGGGACGGGTGGCGCGGGAGCCCCAAATGCGGAAATCGTGATTCCTCCTCCTCGGGATCGGCCCGGCCGGGCGCGGTTTGCTCGAAAATGTTGCGAGCCGGGCGGAAGTGGACTATCAGGTGACGACTAAATGCGGATTGCAGGAAATCCGGGCTGATACGCGCGAGGAGGGGTTCCGGCAGCGTACGGCCGAGGGGGATTTCCCGTCCCGAACGCCCTGAGGGGGGAAAATCATGAAACGGATTATGATGTTGGTCTGCGCGCTGGCGCTCTGCGCCTCCACCGCCTTTGCCGGTACGCCGGTGAAGGTGGCCCACGCCACCTGGGTCGGCTACGGCCCGCTGTATATCGCCAAGGAACTCGGCTACTTCGAAAAGGAAGGGCTGGACGTGGACCTGGTCATCATCGAGGATGAGGCCCAGTACGCCGCGGCCATGGCGTCGGGCAACATCGACGGCCTGGGCAACGTGCTCGACCGCGAGGTCATCCATTTCGCCAAGGGTACCCCCGAGGTCGTGGTCTTCGGCATGGACGAGTCCTCGGGCGGCGACGGCGTGGTCGCTTCGGGCGACGTCAAGACCGTGGCCGACCTCAAGGGCAAGACCGTGGGGTTGGACAAGTCCTCCACCTCCTATTTCTTCTTCCTGTCCATCCTGAAAAAGTACGGCGTGGACGAGAAGGACATCAACATCACCGAGATGGGCGCTTCGGACGCGGGCGCGGCCTTTGTCGCGGGCAGCATCGACGCCGCCGTGACCTGGGAGCCCTGGCTGACCAACGCGGGCCAGCGCGAGGGCGGCCACGTGCTCGTCTCCTCCAAGGACATGCCCAAGACCATCGTGGACGTGTTCGTGCTCAACTCCGACTACGTCAAGAAGCACCCCGAGGTGCCCGCCAAGATGACCAGGTGCTGGAACGAGGCCATCGCCTGGTACGTGCAGAACCCGGACAAGGGCAACGAGATCATGGCCAAGGCCATGGGCCTCGACACCCAGGAAATGGCCGACATGGCCTCGGGCGTGACCTTCCTCGGCAAGGATGTCAACAAGGCCTTCTTCGACAAGTCCAAGGCCAACAGCGTGTATGAGGTCGCCGACCGGGCCATCTCCTTCTGGAAGTCCAAGGGCATCATCACCAAGGACGTCTCGGTGGATACGCTGATCAGCGCCGACTACGTCAACGCCGAGTAGCATGAAACAAGGAATCCCGACCGTGCGGAGAGGGGCGTGGCTGGCGGCCGCGTCCCTGTCCGCCGTTTTCGGCGTCTGGGCGGCCCTGGCCTACACCGGCTCGGTCAAGCCGCTGTTCCTGCCGCCGCCGCACAAGGTCTTTCTGTCCTTCGGGGCCATGTACCGGGAAGGCATCCTCTTCTCCTACACCTGGGACAGCGTCTACCGGGTCATGGTCGGCTGGTCCCTGGCGGCCGTCATCGGCGTGCCGCTCGGACTGCTCATCGCCACCTCGAAGCGCGCCTCGCACATGGTCGCCCCGGTCATGGAGTTCGCCCGCTACCTGCCGGTGGTCGCCCTGGTCCCGCTGACCCTGCTCTATTTCGGCATCGGCGACGCCCAGAAGTTCGCCATCATCTTCCTGGGCACCTTCTTCCAACTGGTCCTGATGGTCGCGGACAGCGTGGCCAACGTGCCCGGCGACCTGAGCCGGGCCGCCGCCACCCTGGGCGCGAACCGCATGCAGACCTACCGGCTGGTCCTGTTCCCCGGCGCGCTGCCGGGCATCATGGACGACCTGCGCATCACCGTGGGCTGGGCCTGGACCTACCTGGTGGTGGCCGAGCTGGTGGCCGCCAACTCGGGGCTGGGCTACATGATCCTGCGCGCCCAGCGGTTCCTGGCCATCGACCGCATCTTTGCCGGGCTGATCATCATCGGCGTGCTCGGGCTGGCGACGGACTACCTGTTCAAGTTCCTCGCGCGCGTCATAACCCCCTGGAGTGAAAAGCGATGACCATGCTGTCCATCGACAACCTGGGCAAGGTCTTCGACTCCAACAAGGGGGAGGTGACCGCGCTCGAGGACATCAACCTGACCGTGGACCGGGGCGAGCTGGCCGTCATCGTCGGGCCGTCCGGCTGCGGCAAGTCCACCCTGCTGAACATCGTGGCCGGGCTGGAGGGGGCCTCGTCGGGCGCGGCCGTCCTCGAAGGCGAGCCCATCACCGGGCCGGGCGCGGACCGGGGCATGGTCTTCCAGTCCTACACGCTCTTCCCCTGGCTGACCGTGCGCAAGAACGTGGAGTTCGGCCTGCGCCTCAAGGGCGTGCCCCCGGCCGAGCGCGCGGAGATCGCCCGCAAGTACATCAATCTGGTCGGCCTGGCCGAGTTCGAGAACGCCCTGCCCAAGGAGCTCTCGGGCGGCATGAAGCAGCGCGTGGCCATCGCCCGCGTGCTGGCCAACAAGCCGGTCATGCTGCTCATGGACGAGCCCTTCGGGGCCCTGGACGCCCAGACCCGGCTGCTCCTCCAGGAGCTGCTCCTGGACGTCTGGCGCAAGGAATCGAGCACCATCCTGTTCATCACCCACGACATCGACGAGGCCATCCTGCTGGCCGACAACGTCTACATCATGTCCAGGCGGCCGGGCCGGATCAAGGCCAAGGTGCCGGTGGACATCGCCCGTCCGCGCGACCACAAGGCCTCGCTGACTCCGGAGTTCTCCCGGGTCAAGGCGCAGATCATGGATCTGCTCTGGGAAGAGATCTCGGCGGGCTAGCCCGGAGGCCGGGAGGATGCGCCGTTCTCCCGCGTCCTGGAACCATTGCCGTGGATCGGCCCGTTCCCCCTAAAGTTTTTGCCGGTTCCGACGATAGGAAAGTGTTGACCAGGGGTCTTTGCTTTCAACTTCCGTCTGAAAAAGAGAGCCGCATGTCCGCCCTTTCCTCCCTGTCTCCGACAATGCCCCGCCGAACGGGGGCGAGCGGGAATCCGTTTCGCCCGGGCGGTACGGGTGTGCTCGGCGTCCGGCAAGGCCCGAACGGGGCGTCCCATCCGTTTGACGGCGATGTCGCGACCCTGTCGGACCGGGCCCTGGACCTGAGCCGGGCCACGCGGGCCGCATCCGCCGACGTGTACGTCGGCTCCGGCGATACCAACACATGGCGGACCGTAACCTCCCTGGCCACTGCCTCGGGCAGGACCCTGGAAATCCAGGACCGCACCGGGGGCCTGTACCGCATGAACGTTCTCGACTCCCAGGGCCAGGTGGAAAAGACCGTGGCCCTGAACGGGGACGTCCTCGTGCGCGAGGACGAGTCCGGGAACCTGGTCGTGGAGAACTATGTCCAGGGCGACGAGACCGACGGGAACGACATCATCATCGCCACCTCGGGCAAGGCCGTCTCGGGCGGGGGCGGCGATGATCAAATCATCAGCCTGGGGCTTGGCGGGAGCCCTTCCTTGGACGGCACTATGATTGACGCCGGCGACGGGAATGACTCCGTGTTCCTATACGGGGGGGGCCGGACCCCGGTCGGCGTCGAAACCGGAGACGGCGATGATCGCGTGACCGTGTCCGGCGGGCTGGCGATCGACCTCGACGCCGGAAGCGGCGACGACACCGTTACGGGTACAGTCATCTACGGAACCATCGACATGGGTGCCGGGGACGATGTCGTAGATGCGTCGTACGGGATCAGCGCCGTCATCGACACCGGGGACGGCGACGATTCGCTCCGGGCCGGATACTCCATCGGCGGGACTATCGACACGGGTGCGGGGGAGGACGAACTGAAATCCCGTTACGAGATCGTCGGCACCGTCTCCACCGGAAGCGGCCGGGACCGGCTCGACGCCGGCTACAATATCAACGCCGTCGTCGATACCGGGGAGGGCGACGACGTCCTCGGCGCAGCGTACTCCATCGGCGGGAATATCGTCACCGGCGACGGCAACGATTATCTGGATGCCGGGTATGAGATCGAAGGCCATATCGATACCGGAAAGGGCGACGACTTCCTCGGTGCCGGGTATCAGATCGACGGCAACGTACAGACCGGCGACGGCGGCGACGTCCTGGAAGCCGGGTACGAGATGGAAGGCACTATCGACACCGGCGAGGGCAACGACTTTCTGGATGCCGGGTACCAAATCGAAGCGGCCGTCGACACCGGGGCCGGATCGGACGTGGTCCGGGCCGGATATTCCATCTCGGGCGACGTGGACACCGGCGAGGGGGCCGACGTGGTCCGGAGCGGGCATGAGCCCGAGGGCGACGTGGACCCGGGGGACGGCACCGCCGCAGTGGTCGTGGGCAGGGACGCGGAACGGGGATATTACGGACTGCTGCCCACGCCGGGTCCGCAACGGTTTGCGGGCGCCTTTGACGGGCGCGGCGCGACCAACTACCGCCACCGTCGTCTCGACATCCATATCTGAACCCTGCTCGATATCCCGTGCAACACCCCTTTGATCCCGGTCAAAGGGCTTTTTTTTGTTCTTCGGAGAGGCGTGAAAAAGGCCGCGTCCCATTTGTCGGGGCGCGGCCTTGCGATTGCTTTTCCGATGGCGCTCTATGCGTTCTCGTCCGGGTCAGCGGGACCGTCCGGGACGGCTGCCTGGGCGCTCTCCAGGTGCTGGGGCGGCTTGTACTTGAAGACCTTGCGCAGCCCCACGTAGAGCAGCGGGATGAAGAACACGCCGAGCACGGTGGCCGAGATCATGCCGCCCATGACGCCGATGCCCACGGAGTTCTGCGCGCCGGAGCCCGCGCCCGAGGCGATGGCCAGGGGGAGGACGCCGAGGATGAAGGCGAACGAGGTCATCAGGATGGGCCGCAGGCGCAGCCTGGCCGCCTTGAGGGTGGCCTTGATGACGCCCAGCCCGGCGGCCTGTTCGGCCACGGCGAACTCCACGATGAGGATGGCGTTCTTGGCCGTCAGGCCGATGGTCGTCAGCAGGCCGACCTTGAAGTAGACGTCGTTGCTCTGCCCGAAAGAGCTGGCCGCGAGCAGGGCGCCGAAGATGCCGATGGGCACGGCCATGATGACCGCGAACGGGATGGACCAGCTCTCGTACAGGGCGGCTAGGCAGAGGAAGACCACCAGCACCGAGATGGCGTAGAGCGGCGCGGCCTGGTTGCCGGAGAGCTCCTCCTGGGCGGACAGGCCGGTCCAGGACATGGCATAGCCGGGCGGGAGCTGGGAGACCAGTCTCCTGACCTCGGCCATGGCGTCGCCCGAGCTGACTCCCCTGGCGGCCTGGCCCTGGATCTCCAGGGCGGAGGCGCCGTTGTAGCGCTCCAGGCGCGGGGAGTCGTAGGTCCAGCGGCCGGTGGCGAACGAGGCGAACGGCACCATGCCGCCCTTGTCGTTGCGCACGAACCAGCGGTTCACGTCCTCGGGCTGCATGCGGAAGTCCGCGTCGCCCTGGAGATAGACCGGCTTGACGCGGCCGCGGTCGATGAAGTCGTTGACGTAGTCACTGCCCCAGGCCGTGGACAGGGTGGTGTTGATGTCCGAGAAGGAGAGCCCCAGCGCGCTGGCCTTCTCCTGGTCGATGTCGATGTGGTACTGCGGCTCGTCCTCCTGGCCGTTGGGCCGGGTGTTGGCCAGCAGCGGGCTCTGGGCGGCCATGCCCAGGAACTGGTTGCGCACTTCCATGAGCTTCTGGTGCCCGGCGCCGTTGATATCGCGCAGGTAGAAGTCGAAGCCGTTCGAGTTGCCCATGCCGTGGATGGCCGGCGGGGCCAGGCAGAATATCCGGGCGTCGCGGTTTTTCATGAAGGCGCCCATGGCCCGCCCGGCGACGGCCTGGGCCGACAGGGACGGGGCCTTGCGTTCGTCGAAGGGCTTGAGCCGGATGAAGCCGATGCCCACGTTCTGGCCCGCGCCGCTGAAGCTGAAGCCGGCCACGGTGAGCACGCCCTCCACGGCCGCCTTCTCATCGTTCAGGAAATGGTCGCTGACCTCTTTCAGGACCCGCTTGGTCCGCTCCTGGGTGGCGCCCGTGGGCAACTGGACCATGGCGATCAGGATGCCCTGGTCCTCCATGGGCAGAAACGAGCTGGGCAGCCGGTAGAACAGCCAGCCCATGATGCCGGTGATGAGCACGAAGACCAGCAGGAAGCGGCCGGTGCGGCGGAGCATCCAGGCCGTGCCGTCGTGGTAGGCGTTGGTCCCGAAGTCGAAGACCCGGTTGAACCAGCCGAAGAAGCGGAACCTGGACTCGCCGTGCGAGGGCTTGAGCATGGCCGCGCACAGGGCCGGGGTCAGGATCAGGGCGACCACCACGGACAGGAGCATGGCCGAGACGATGGTCACCGAGAACTGCCGGTAGATGACGCCCACCGAGCCGCCGAAGAAGGCCATGGGCACGAAGACCGCGGACAGGACCGTGGCGATGCCGACCAGGGCCCCGGAAATCTCCTTCATGGATTTGCTGGTGGCCTCGCGCGCGCCGAGCCCCTCGGTGGCCATGACGCGCTCCACGTTCTCGACCACGACGATGGCGTCGTCGACGAGCAGGCCGATGGCCAGAACCATGGCGAACATGGTCAATGTGTTGATCGAATACCCCAAGGCTGCCAGCACCGCGAAGGTGCCGAGCAGGACGACGGGCACGGCGATGGTCGGGATGAACGTGGCCCGGATGTTCTGCAGGAACAGGAGCATGACGAAGAAGACCAGGACGATGGCCTCGGCCAGGGTCTCGATGACGTCCGCGATGGACAGCTTGACGAAGGGCGTGGTGTCGTAGGGATAGACGACGTCCAACCCGGCCGGGAAAGTCGGCTTGAGCTCGTTGATGGTCTTTTCGACGGCCTCGGCGGTCTGGATGGCATTGGCGCCGGTGGCCAGCTGGATGGCCAGGCCCGCAGTGGGGTGGTTGTTGTATGTGGTGCTGGTGGTGTAGCTCTCGGCGTCGAGCTCGACCCGGGCCACGTCTCGGATGCGTACCACCGAGCCGTCGGGGGAACTCTTGATGATGATGTCCCGGAACTGCTCGGGGGTCTGGAGCCGGGAGCGCGCGGTGATGGTCGCGTTGAGCTGCTGGCCCCGGATCGCGGGCAGGCCGCCGAGCTGTCCGGCGGAGATCTGGGTGTTCTGGGCCTCGATGGCCCGGGCCACATCGCTGGGCATGAGCGAGTATTCGGTCAGCTCGTCCGGGTTGAGCCAGATGCGCATGGCGTAGGACGAGGAGAACAGCTGGGTGTCGCCCACGCCCTCCACGCGCTTGAGCGTGTCGTTCAGGGAGCTGTCGACGAAGTCGGCGATGTCCGTGGAGGTCATGGTGTCGTCGGTGGAGACGAAACCGAGGACCATCAGGAAGCTGGCCGACGACTTGGTCACGCTCAGGCCGTTGCTCTGGACCACGTCGGGCAGCTGGGAGGTGACCTGCTGCAGCTTGTTCTGGACCTGCATCTGGGCCACGTCGGGGTTGGCCGCGTTGGTGAAGGTCAGGGAGATCTCCGTCTCGCCCGTGGAGGTCGACGTGGAGGTCATGTAGTCCAGGTAGTCGATGCCGGTCATGCCCTGCTCGATGACCTTGGTCACCGAGTTCTCCACGGTCTTGGCGTCCGCGCCGGGGTAGGAGCAGGTGATGCGGACCGTGGTCGGGGCGATGTCGGGATACTGGGAGATGGACAGGGTCCGCAGGGCCAGCAGGCCGCCCAGCATGATGACGATGGCGATGACCCATGCGAAGATGGGCCGCCGGATAAAAAACTCGGACATGTTCGGCCTAGCTTTCCTTGGCTGCGGTAGCAGGGGCTTCGGTGGCGGAGGATGCGGCGGCCGAAACGGGCTTGATTTCGCCGGTGGCGTCGTCCACGACCATCTCCTTGACGGTCACGATCTGGCCCGGGCGGACGGATTGGGAACCCTGGAGGATCAGGCGATCGCCGTCCTTGAGGCCGGAGCCGACCAGCCAGGAGTTGCCGTGGCTGCCGCGCACGTTGAGGATGCGTTGCTGGACCTTGTTGTCCTTGTCCACGAACAGGGCCGTGGCTTCGCCCTTGGGGGTCCGGCCGACGGCCAGCTGGGGCACCAGGTATCCGTTCTGGAACACGCCGTCCTCGATGATGGCCCGGACGTACATGCCGGGCAGCAGGAGCCGGTCGGGGTTGGGAAACTCGGCGCGCAGGGTGTAGGTGCCGGTGGACTCGTCCACCTTGGCCCCGGAGAACTCCACGGTCCCCTCATAGGGATAGATGGTTCCGTTCTCAAGCTTGAGCTTGACCTTCATGGTCTTGCCCTCGACGGTGATCGCGCCCGAGGCGATGGCCTGGCGAAGGTTGAGCATGGTGGTGCTCGACTGGGTCAGGTCCACGTTGATGGGGTCGAGCTGCCGGATGGTCGTCAGCGGCGCGCTCTGGTTGGCGGTCACCAGCGCGCCGGGGGTCAGGTCGGACATCTCCACGCGGCCGCTGATAGGGGCCCTGATATCGGTGTAGTCCAGGCTGATCTTGGCGCTCTCCAGGGCGGCCTTGGCCGAGGCGATGGCGGCCAGGTCGGATTTGTACACGGCCTTGGCGTCCTGGTAGTCCTGCTCGGAGATGGCCCCCTGGTCGATCAGCTCGGCGTAGCGCTTGGCCTTGCTTTCGGAGCTGGGCAGGGAGGCCTGCGCCTTCTTGAGGGCGGCCAGGGCGTTGCTGTACTCGGCCTTGTAGGTCGAGGGAGCGACCCGGTAGAGCACCTCGCCGGCCTGGACCTCGCTGCCTTCGCGGAACAGCCGCTCACGGAGGATGCCGTCCACCTGGGGGCGGACTTCAGCCACCAGCGAGGCGCTGGTCCTGCCCGGAAGCTCGGTGGTCAGGGGCACGGACTGCGGGTGCAGAACCTCGACGCCGACCTCCACCGGAGCCCGGGTGGCCGAGGCCTTGGGGGTTTTGTCCTCGCAGCCGGCCAGCCCTCCAAGGACCAGCAGGCTCAACAGGAGCAACGGGACATAGGCTACGCGGCCCGTTGCGAAACGGGAATATATGGACAGGATCTGCAATGCGGATTCCTCCTTGACGCTTGAAAGCGACATCATTTACGGTACTCGTCAGTACAAATATGGTTGGTTTGCCCGACTGTCAATCGAATAAATTGTGAAAAATTGTTAAACGGAGGTGGCGGAATGGGGTCCGAAGTCAAGCCCCGGCGCGGTAGGCCCAAGGCCATGCCCGATGCCAAACGCCGCGAAAAGATAGTACAAACGGCCGAGAAACTGTTCGTCCGCAAGGGGTATGCCGGGACCTGCACCCACGAGATCGCCGCGCAGTGCAGGATTTCCAAGCAGACCCTGTACCGCCTCTTCCCCGGCAAGCTCGACGTGTTCGTCGCCGTGGTCGAGGCCCATCGCATGAAGATGATCGATCTCGGGGACGGCTACGACAACCTCCCCCTGAGCCAGGCCCTGGCCCGCATGTTCATGATAGATATGGACCAGGAGAACTACGAAATCCGCGCGGGCTTTCTGCGCACGGCCAATGCGGAGTCCCTGCAGCACCCGCAGCTGCGCGAGATCCTGCGCCACCACGGCGGCCAGAAGGCGCTCGCAGGGCTGAAGGACTGGCTGGACCGGCAGTGCCGCAAGGGCAGGCTGGTCATCGGCAACACGAGCATGGCGGCCCGCATGCTCCTGGACACGTTCACCGGCGCGGTCTTTCTCGACGCCCTGGGCGGGTTCAGCTGGACCGGCCGGGAGGAGCGCATCGCCCACTTCCGCCAGTGCATCGACATATTCCTCAGAGGGACCCTGCCCGACAAGGACCGGCCCGCCTGCATGGCCTGATCCGCTGCGCCCGGCGCGGCTTTCGTCTTTACTCCCGCCGGATTTGCGGTATGTTGGGATCAAACGGGAATCATTCCGGGCTGGTCCGGCCATATCCCTGCAACCCGCGCGAGACTCCCATGAGCGAACACCTTCCCCTGCTTGAAGTGGCCGTAAGCGGCGATCTCCCCCTCGGCATACTGCCCCGCATGGCCAACCGCCACGGCCTCATCGCCGGGGCCACCGGCACGGGCAAGACCGTCAGCCTGCGGGTCCTGGCCGAGCACTTCAGCGACATCGGCGTGCCGGTGTTCATGGCCGACGTCAAGGGCGACATCGGGACCATGGCCCGGCCCGGCGGCGACCACGCCAAGGTCGGCGAGCGGGTGGAGCAGCTCGGGCTGACCGATTTCTCCTACCAGGCCTATCCGGTGACCTTCTGGGACGTGTTCGGGGCCAAGGGCCACCCCCTGCGGACCACCATTTCGGAGATGGGCCCGCTGCTCCTGGCCCGGCTGCTGGACCTGAACGAGACCCAGAGCGGGGTCCTGTCCATGGCCTTCCGCATCGCGGACGACGAGGGGCTGCTGCTCCTCGACCTGAACGACCTGCGCGCCATGCTCGTCTACCTGGCCGAGAACGCCAAGCGGTTCCGGGCCGAGTACGGGAACATCTCTGCGGCCTCGGTGGGCGCTATCCAGCGCGGGCTGCTGGCCCTGGAGGAGCAGGGCGCGGACGAATTCTTCGGCGAACCGGCGCTGAACCTGGACGACCTGATGCAGACCGAGGGGGGCAGGGGGATGATCAACATCCTGGCCGCCGACCGGCTGCTGCGTTCCCCGTGCGTCTACTCGACCCTGCTCCTGTGGCTCCTGTCCGAGCTGTTCGAGACCCTGCCCGAGGTGGGCGACCCGGAAAAGCCCCGGCTGGTCTTCTTTTTCGACGAGGCGCATCTGCTCTTCGACCGCGCCCCGCGCGCCCTGGTGGACAAGATAGAGATGGTCGTGCGGCTCATCCGCTCCAAGGGCGTGGGCGTATACTTCGTCACCCAGATGCCCACCGACCTGCCGCCCGAGGTGCTCGGCCAGCTCGGCAACCGCGTGCAGCACGCCCTGCGCGTCTACACCTCGCGCGACCGCGAGGCCGTGCGCACCGTGGCCCGAACCTTCCGCGAGAACCCGGACCTGGGCGTGGAGGCCGCCGTGACCGACCTCGGCGTGGGCGAGGCCCTGGTCTCCTTCCTGGAGCGCAAGGGCGCGCCGGGCATGGTCCGCCGCGCCCTGGTCCTGCCGCCGCGCAGTCGCCTGGGCACCCTCGAACCGGCCGAGATGGACGGGATCATCCGGGGCTCGGTCCTGTACGGACACTACGAGCAGGAGATCGACCCTGAATCGGCCTACGAGATTCTGACCGCCCGCCGCCGCGAGCAGGAGGAACAGCGTCAGGCGCAACTGCAACAGCAGGAGCGGGAAAAGGAGGAGCGCAAGGCCGCCCGGGCCAGCCGCGCGGGCGGAAACCGCCAGGGCCTGGTCGAGGCCTTCGCCAAATCCGCCATCCGCTCCATCGGCTCCGCCTTCGGCCGCCGCATCGTGCGCGGCGTCCTCGGCGGCCTCCTGAAATAGCCCTCCCGGCGTTCGCCGGTGAAAAGGGACGCGGGTCTGCCCGCGTCCCTTTTTTTTGATTCCGCTATAATCCCCGGCCCGCAATCCGCTTTTCGAGTCAGGGGAAAGGGGCCGGATGCCCTCCCTCGAACCTCCCCGATTTTCTCTCCGGACCCGATCCGAACCGGCACCTCGACCGGGTCGGAAAACGGGATCGGCGACCCGGTATTTTCAGGCCCGGCGTCGGGGAAAAATTTTGCACCTTTCGGGCTTGCCAGACCCGGAAAAGGACTTATTTTTTGATTGACCGATCAATTAAAACGTGAAGATTTTTTAGAAATGAAATTAAAACATATAGTTAGACGACAAAATTTTTCTTCACATTTTGTTGCGGTGTGGTAGATGTGAGCCGTAGCCGGTCGGGTGCCGGTATTGAGAAGCCAATAAATTTAAAAGAGAGGATATTGTCATGAAGCGTTTTACCCTTGCTCTGATGCTCGTCTTTACCGTTTGCGTAACCACCGCGTTGGCCGCCACCACCTTTGCCGGCAGCGCGTTCCAGGCCCATGACACCCGGGCCCACACCGTGGCCGAGGCCAATGCCTCCTCCGTGGATACCGGCGTGGCCCTGCACGGCCACATCGTCAAGGTCATTAACGACAACAGCGTGCTGTTCTCCGACAACACCGGCGAACTGGTCGTGCACATGCAGAACGCCGAGGCCAACAAGGCCGCCATCACCAACGCCGACGTGGACGTCAACGGCAGGATCTCCAGCGACCTCATGTACACCGAGGTCCAGGCCGACTCCGTCACCACCCGCTAGTCCGAGCGGTTTACAGTTAAAAAAGGGACGCCCCGTCGGGGCGTCCCTTTTTTTTGTGCCTCCGGAGTCCAGAGGGGGAAACTTTTGGGAAAAGTTTCCCCCTCTGGACTCCCCCTTCCAAACTTTTTGGGTGCCTTCGGCAGGGCCGTGGGGGCACCATGTACCGTGCCTCTTTCCAGAAAAACAGGCGAACACGCAGAATGAGTCAATCGGGCAAGCCCCGACAGCAGCCCCCGCGAAGCGGCACCAAAAGTTTAGGAAGGGAGAGGGGATGGGGGTCCGGGGGAAGGGGA